>NZ_VIKY01000153.1:0-49752 GCF_009711925.1 Dolichospermum sp. UHCC 0352
TCCAAATGCTTCGCCCGTACAGTTGTCAGTGGTTGTTAGTAATTATTTCCCCCTGCCTCTGCCTCGTCCCTTTACTCAGCCAAATTTAAACCAATAATACCGATAATTATAAAAGACATAGAGATAATTTTTACCAGCGTAAAAGACTCATGAAACCAAATCACGCTAATCGTAGCAATTATCAGAGTACCAAAACCTGCCCAAATAGAATAAACTATACTCACCGGAATTGTCCTGAGAGAAAGAGTTAAAAACGTTAAGCAAAGTCCATAAAATACAAAAATAAAAATTGAGGGGATAATTTTGGTAAATTCTTCTGACAGTTTCATACAAGTTGTACCAGAAACTTCAAAAATAATTGCTGCTATCAGATAAAGCCAACTAATTAGCATAACTGTGATCTCACTCCTGTTTGATTGGGATATTTACTGATAAATTTTGTCCAGAATTAAATTCTATGTAAACTTTAATTTAAAAAATGTATATTAACTAAAGGCATTATTTCAGAAACTTGAAATAATTGCTGTTTTATCCGCTACTTGATAAAATCACATTGCTAGTGCTATACCTTGAAAAAAAATGTTCAAAATTTTGACTCATTTCCGAAATTTAGCAATTGTTAGCTTGATCGGCTTGATATTAACCTGGTCACTTCCTGTCCAAGCTGATACCAAAATCAACCCCCAACTAGAACAACAAGTTTTAGAAATTATCCGCAAAAATCCCGAAATCATTATTAAATCTGTAGAAATATACCAGCAGCAACAGCAAGAGAAACTACAACAATCACGACAAAAATTTATCAATGATTTTCAAACAAATCCTCAATCTGTAATTGGTGATTCTCCCACAATTGGTGCAACCAAATCAAAAACCTTATTGATAGAATTTTCAGATTTTGAATGTCCTTATTGTGCCGAAGCCCATCAAACACTCAAAGATTTATTGGCAAAATATCCAAATAAATTCACCTTAGTTTATAAGCATTTTCCCCTTTATCAAATTCATGATCAAGCATTACCCGCAGCTACAGTAGCTTGGTCCGCATATCAACAAGGTAAGTTTTGGGAATATCATGATGCCTTGTTTACCAACCAAAAACAATTGGGTGAGACTTTATATTTAGACACTGCTAAAAAGCTCAATTTAAACCTCACAAAATTTGGCAATGATCGCAAATTAGCTAATAAATCCATCCAAAAAGACCTATTATTAGCCCAACAATTAGGATTGGGTGGCACACCATCTTTTATTATGACCAGTCCAAATTTTGCTGGACCGGTAAAACTCACAGAAGTGGAAGAAATATTGCAAGGTAAATAATAAAATCTGATGGTTAAGCAATACTTTATACCAATTTTATCGTTGTTGCCAATAAATCTGCACCTTTAGCTAGAGGTGGCACGTATTGGTTAACTGTTCTAATTGCAATAAGTGTAAGGAGTAGTCTTATGAGAAGTGATGAGGATAACTTTTCGCTTCTCAATTCCTATTTTGACAAATCATCAGTTTATTTACAAATAACCCTTTACATTTAATAACCAAAAATATTACAACAGGTAATAGGTAGTTATCCAAAAAGATTACTACTACAGTAAACAAGAAAACGGGGTCATGAATGCGTTACCTGGGATTTTTGATATTATTACCTATTACGCTGGCAACTACTTTTTCTGATCAATTACTAAAACCTCCAGAATCTACCATTCAACTGCTTGCTAATAAAAATAATCAAACTTCATTAGCACAAACAAGTTATCTGTCCACCTTGGAAAAACAAGTAATTGCGGAAACTAACAAAGTCAGAACAAATCCTCAATCATATTTGCCCATTTTAGAAAATTATAAACAGCGGTTTCAGGGAAATCGCGTCAAAATTTCCTATAATACCTATTTAATCACCCAAGAAGGCGTAAAACCGGTTAATGAAGCGATAACTTTTTTAAAATCCGTCCGTCCCGTCAGTGCATTACGTGCCTCCAAAGGAATGTCTTTAGGTGCGCGAGATCATGCTAAAGACCAAGGACCAAAGGGAACAACAGGTCATGATGGTAGTGATGGTAGCAGACCTGACACTCGCATCAATCGTTATGGGAAATGGCAAACTACCGCTGGTGAAAATATCAGTTATGGACCAAATACAGCCCAAGACATTGTCATGCAACTAATAATTGATGATGGTGTACCTTCCCGTGGACATCGGACAAATATTTTTAACCCATCTTTTCGGGTAACTGGTGTAGCTTACGGTTCTCACAAACAATACAGAACTATCTGCGTCATTACCTATGCTGGTGGTTATATCGAAAAATAGAACTTACAATCAGGATTTATGGCTGTACCACTTAACTTCTACATCCAAGGTCAAGGATTTCCCATCCTTGGTTTACATGGTCATCCTGGTTCGGGACGTAGCCTCTCTATCTTTACCAATCATCTATCAAAACGCTACCAAACCATTGCCCCAGATTTGCGTGGATATGGCAAAAGTCGGTTTCAGGGCAAATTTGAGATGCAAGACCATTTAGACGACCTAGAAGCCCTATTAGACCAATTTAAAATAGAAAAATGTTTATTATTGGGATGGTCGCTAGGAGGCATTTTAGCCATGGAACTGGCCATGCGCCTACCGCAACGGGTGACAGGCTTAATTTTAGTAGCCACTGCCGCTAGACCTTGGGGCAATCATCCCCGGATTTCTTGGCAAGACAATATTTATACAGGCATTGCTGGTATATTGAACTATATAAAACCCAGTTGGCAATGGAATATTGATACTTTCGGCAAGCGATCGCTCTTTCGCTACTTAATTCAACAACACACATCCACAGCATACAATTACATAGCTAGGGATGCCCTACCAGCCTACTTACAAACCTCATCAGCAGCTACAAACGCCCTCTACAGTGCCATTAGAGCAGGTTATAATCGCACCCCCGACCTTTGGCAAATCCAATGTCCTAGCCTAGTGCTTGCTGGTGAACAAGACCGTCACATTACCGCTGATGCCAGTTTAGAAACAGCCAGACACATCAAAAACTCTCAATGGCAATGTTACCCCAACACAGCCCACCTCTTTCCTTGGGAAATACCCCAACAGTTATTAGGAGACATTGATAGTTGGTTAGTAACCAACCCCCAAATAATCGAAGTTTAAATTAGCCATAGTTCGTTCCCAGGATTAGCCCAGGAACGATAACAGCCTCTGGAATTGTTGATTAGACTAAATTTGACCGCTAAAGACAGGCTTTACTTTACGGTCAATCCATTCCCCCAAATCTTCAGCAATTGTTAAAACAGTAGGTTTACAGCGTTTGATATTCACTATAATTCCCTGCGCTCCTTCAATTTCCAAATCTTCTATATAGCCATTGCTGGCTTTAGTAGCTTCCACAGAACTGAAAAATGGACCAAAGTAGTATGTACAACTGGGATTTTGTGTGACAATTTCTACCCACCAAGCAAGGCCGAGTCCATTGAATGTATTAATCAACCCCTCTTGGAAGTTATGCCAAATCGTTTTCATGGTTTTCGCCGATTTATAAACGTGTGACTGGATGTGTGAAAATAGGTGAGATTTATTGTCTTTTACATTGTTTATAGTCACTGATTTCGTGGATATTTGTCTACGAAATCAGTAACTGTACTATTGTTTTTTCAAAGCAATTGTCTGTAGTTTATCAAGATACAGTGTATTTTGAGATTTTTGGCGATAAATTTCGTAAAGTGCCATACCAGTCGCCACCGAAGCATTGAGGCTAGGAGTCTTGCCCTGTAAGGGAATGGACACCAAAACATCACAAGAACGTTGTGTCAACATCCCCAGACCTTCGCCTTCACCACCCACGACTAAAACCACAGGTCCGCTAAACTTAACACTTTGTAATGGTTCGCTACCTGTAACCGCAGTTCCATAAATCCAAAAGCCTTCTTCTTTTAACTGTTCTAAAGCGCGACCAAGGTTGACAACTCTAGATACAGGAAAGGTTTCTAATGCCCCTGCTGCGACTTTCATTACCGTAGAAGTAATTCCCGCTGCCCTTCTTTGAGGAATCACCAAACCGTGAGCGCCAATCGCTTCTGCTGTGCGAATAATTGCCCCTAAATTGTGGGGATCAGTAATACCATCAGCAACTACAATTACAGGATCAGTCACAGCTTTAGCGTTGCTAATCAGATCCTCTAGTTCAATATAAGAATAAGGAGCAATTTGAGCCGCTATTCCTTGGTGATTTGCCCGACCAGTAATTTGGTCTAACCGCATTGGTTCAACTTCATCAATAACTGCGCCATTATCTTTGGCTTGCAAAATCAAATGATGAAATCTGGGATCATAACGGAGACGAGTAGTAATCCAAAGACGGTTGATACTGTGTTCATTTTCCAAGGCAGTCAAAACTGGATGACGACCATAGATTAGATCAGTTTCTTCTGTGGGTGTGATTTCTGAGGATTGCTCGGAAAATTGGGAAGAGGGACGATATCTAGCAGTGAAGGATTTACCGCCCGTTGGTAATGCGATTTCTGAAGATTGTTCTGAACCGTAGCGAGATGTGCGGGGTTTCACGGAAAATGACTTACTTTCTCTGTCTACTCTCACTTCTGGGGATTGTTCAGAACCGTAGCGAGAGCGAGGTTTAGCAGAATAGGATTTACCTTCTCTGTCTACTCTCACTTCTGGGGATTGTTCAGAACCGTAGCGAGAGCGAGGTTTAGCAGAATAGGATTTACCTTCTCTATCTACTCTCACTTCTGGTGATTGTTCAGAACCGTAGCGAGATGTCCGAGGTTTTGCAGAATAGGATTTACCTTCTCTGTCTACTTTCACTTCTGGGGATTGTTCAGAACCGTAGCGAGAGCGAGGTTTTGCAGTAATGGGTTTACCATCACTTTTGCCTTGATTACGGCTAGGTTGAGGGACAACGCGTTTGCCCTTGATTTTCACTGGCTGACCACGTTTTGGTTGTCCGCCAGAATTACTTTTCTTTGGTTGACTTGTCATAACAGTATTGAGGTTTGATTTAAATGAGGGAACAGCCCGATGACATCAATTTAATGAACAATTACAAATCAGTAACAATCGCCAGATGTAGCTTCTCACTATTTCTCTAGGGGAAGTTTTTGTAATAGCTCGGTTAAACGGGGGTAATCAGTAAGATATAAGTAGCCAACTAAGGTTTCTAAACTAGTTGCCTGTTGATAAATTTCGGGATTCAGTCGTTTATGACGACTCGTAGCAGAGTTACGACCTCTGCGAACAATTTCTAATTCGTTACTCCTCAAGTAAGGAGTTAACATTCGCAAATGTAGCGCTTGTGTTTCTGCTCTTACCTGATCCACGACGGAACGATGGTAGTTGTCTAGTCGTTGTTGTGGCCACAGATAAAACATTCTAACATATAATTCATAAATTGCATCCCCCAAGTAGGCTAAAGCTGAAGGAGATATCTGTTTTATTTGGGCTGGGGATATTTGCTGGGGCAGTTGCGTCGCATTTACCAACCACGGGAAAATATCTGATGAATGCTGTGTAGCGGTTTCATCTTCTTCGTGTTCGCCTGTTTCCTCCTTGGACTTCACAGATTAATCATTCCTTAAAAAAGCACTACATCGGGAGACAATTTTTGCCGGCATTATCTAAAACAACTTAAATTATATTTAACTCTCAACTTGACACTCCCCGCTCTAAAGAGACGGGGATTCTTAAGAGATTACGCTCTTAATATCCTTATCACTAAGGTTCCCAGGCTCAACACGTTTGCCCTTTGGGCGTGCTGATATCTCCTCAAGATTTTCTGGGCGTAGACTTTCCCCCAGTCCGGGGGTAGGTTTTTAAATCTTGTACTGATAAGAGCATTCTAGCATTTTTAGCGCAGTATAAATGCTGCAATCAGCTTTCATCCCTTGCCTGAAGTCCGAAAAATGCAACTGCGTTGCTGTTTCTCAAGGGTTTTCAGCATTTTTCTTATAAGGGTTATTCCCTGATATAACAGTATGCACTTAAAAGACTTTCAACTCCATTCCCTACTATATCCAAAAATTAGGCTATCCAGATTTGACATCGGACAGCCTAATTTAGATTTTCCATTTAAGCAATCAAGCCGCAGAGGGGATGTTTTCTAGGGCTGCTTCAACTGTAAGTTGTAAGGAGAGAAATTTTTCTAAACGAACAAGCTTAACCGTTTGGGTTACACGGGCATTACTGACAATTTGGAAACTGCCTTCACCATCTGGTTCAGGTTTAGCCAGTTTGGCTAGTCTTACGAGCGCACCTAAGCCAGAACTGTCCACAAAGTCGATCTGTGAAAGATCCAAAATGATGTTTTTTGGACCGTCCTCAATTTTACTGCCGATTACTTTAATGAATGTTGGCTCAGAGAAAGCGTCTAATAAACCTGTGAGGCGGAATAGCTGACAGCTATCGCGGACTTCGCGTGTACCTCTCAGGCTCACGGTTAGATTCAGTGGTTCAGCTATGATTTTCTCCTCGTTCTTTTTACTAAAAGTAAACGTTCTAGTGTAGATGGTTTTTGAGCAATTTGTCTATGTTGGGGACTGGCAAAAATTTTTACTAATTACCAATATCCATCATGACATTTTTTATCCTCAAGTTAGGCGATTGCGCCTTGACGTGCTGCTTGCATTTTTAGTACAAACTGCTCAAACAAGTAATCAGCATCATGGGGTCCAGGACTGGCTTCTGGGTGATACTGAACAGAAAACACAGGTAGGGTCTTGTGACGAACTCCAGCTACTGTCAGATCATTGAGGTTCAAGTGGCTGACCTCGACTGTAGCAGTTGGTAAGGAGTCTGGATCAAGAGCAAAACTGTGATTTTGGCTGGTAATTTCCACTCTTGTTTGTAAACCAGCAGGTTGATTTAAACCCCGATGTCCAAATTTTAGTTTAAATGTTTCTGCACCGAGAGCATGACCTAAAATTTGGTGTCCCATACAAATGCCAAATATGGGTTTTTGGCTGTCTAGTAAGGCTCTTGTGGTGTTGATACCTTCTGTGACGGCGGCGGGGTCTCCTGGTCCGTTGGAGAGGAAAATACCATCTGGATTGTATTTGAGAATTTCTTCTGGTTGTGTATCGGCAGGAACAACTATGACGCGACATCCATAACTGGCTAGACGACGCAAGATATTCCGCTTGACACCAAAGTCTAGGGCGACGACGGTGAAGGTTTCGCCAATTTTAGCCACTGCTGCGGAATTGAATTCCCAAGGGGCTGTTGTGGCTTCCAGCCATTCGTAAACGGTTGGTGTGGTGACATCTTTGACTAGGTTTAAGCCTGTCATGTTGGGAGCAGCTTGTACCATTTCTAACAATTCTGCTTCGTCGAGAATTGCTGTGGAAATGCCGCCATTCATCGCCCCAAAGGTGCGAATTTTCCGAGTGAGGGCGCGGGTATCTATGCCGTAAATAGCTGGAATTTGGTGCTGTTGGAGGTAGTTGGGGAGGGATTGGGTGGAACGCCAATTGCTGGGTTTATGACAAATATTCCGAGCGATCGCTCCCTTAACATGGGGTTGATTTGATTCTTCGTCTTCGGAATTAATGCCAGTGTTACCTAATTCGGGATAGGTAAAAATGACAATTTGACCACAGTAACTAGGATCGGTTAACACTTCTTGATATCCGGTCATGCCTGTGTTAAATACGATTTCGCCAATGGCAGTTCCTGTCGCTCCGAAAGACCAACCGCGATAAATAGAGCCATCTGCTAGGACAAGTAGAGCAGGTATTGCGTCAGATAGGGGCATAGATTATTTGTAATTAGTAATTGGAGAGAAAAAAGGGTTTTATATCTTCTATAAATTATTTTTTTAGAAGACAGCAAAGGTATATCTTCTCATGGTTTATGAAGGTGGAGAGTCTACATCTACAATATTCATTTCTTCTATAATTGCAAATTGCTCTTTCAATTCCTGATCGCTAGGTCTTTGCCGATATTCTTCGTGTGTATAAATCCATACAGGATAGACAGAGCAAGAAGCTTGATGAACAACATACATAAATCTGCCTTGACGAGAAGCACCTTGAAGTTCCGGCATTAAAAACCGAATTTTTCTAAATTCAAAATCTGGTTTGTAAGCACCTTTAGGAAAATTCTCGCTATCTGATTCATCAAAAAGCGGATCTTTTGCAAGAGTCTCTATATACTTTTGTATCAAAGTCTCAAATGAATCTCTAGCTCTTTTATTTTTTTTGTAGTGAGTTTTAACAAGTTTAACAAGACTAATCTCAAACTTCGGCAATGGCCTTATCGAATATATTTCGCAACCAGGCACTACTATCCTCCGGCTTTACTTCTGGAATCCGTTCGTAATTTAAACGCAATTCCTCTAAAGTATCAGATAAAACAGCCTGATAGCCGGGATCATCTTGCTCAATACAATCAAGAATTGTATCAACCAAGAAATCAATAGCATCAACACAAGCATCAAAAGATTCTCTTTGGGAGGTAAGATTCAAAAAAAGCAAATAAATTTTTGATTTGAGGATATCCAAAAACCCTGTAGCTTCCTGCGTTGGTTCAATGAAAGAGTAGGCAAAATCTGTTAAGTAATCACGTTGTTCAGAAGAAAAATTGTTCCATTCAGTCTTGATCTCTCTTGATGCTTTTTTTAAACGTGAAGTAATTTCATCAAATTTTGCAGCAGAAGCAACCTTGTTGCCTCGAACTTGATAAATTTGACCAAAATCAATTAAAACTGCGCTAGACATGGTTAATACCTCTACTTGTATTTGACACTCTCCGCGTCTTTAGACGCGGAGATTCTATAGAGAGTTTCAGTCTATGTTTTCGGCATTTCCCTTATAATATCTGGTAATGCCAGACAGACAATATATTCATATTGTTGATCGAAAACTCAGAACCTTCCCGTAGTTACTATACAATCCTTTACAAAAAAAATCATATAAATCATATATATGTATATAAAATCACCAAAAATTCTTCATCAAAACTTTAATTTTAAAATGATTCAATAGTCACGCATCTTTAATTGGATGGGAGGAGTACACTTGGGAAGAGCAGCCAGGGCGGTTAAAACATTCACTATGCTTCAGTCTTTTTTGTCCCGGACAGCCCTCATTTTTTGTTCCGTTAGTTTAGCGGTTTTGACTGTTGCCTGTGATCAAGATCAGCAGACAACGACAACTGATGAATCTAAGCAATCTTTGTCAACTGGGAGTTTGGCAGCCATCCATTCTCCCCGTCAACGTCAACAATTGTTAGCTAGTCCGAAATCAACGCCACGAGAATCTTCTCTCACCCAATTAAGTCCTTTGGCAATGGCACTAGATAAAGCTGCTGGTGCTAAAAGTATCAGCCAATCTGCTGTGTCTGTGGATGATTGGAATTTGGTAGTGAGTCAGTTGCAAGATGCGATCGCTCTCATGAAGCAAGTCCGCCGTGATAGTGGCAATTTTGCCTTTGCTCAACGCCAAATCGGTGAATATCGCCGTCAAATTGCTTTTGCTCGCCGCAAAGCCTACCCCAAAAATTTAGCATCTTCTTTAACTCAACCGCAATCGGTTGTCATTGATGTTCCTCAGCCACAGAGTCATGGCATAGTTCCCCCCCGTTCCTCTGTCAAAACCCTAAAACCATCCTTATCTAAGCCTAGTTTCCCGTCATCAACTATCCTCCCCCGCAATAATGAGGTATTTATTGCCCCAATTAAGCGGCGAATTGGTGGTACACCAATTATTGAAGTTACCTTCAACGGTACACAGCGATTTGAGATGATTGTGGATACGGGAGCTAGTGGGACTGTAATCACCCAAAAGATAGCAGCGGCTTTAGGAGTGGTAACGGTAGGAAAAGCTAAAGCGAATACGGCCAGCGCTAAGGCTGTGGAATTCCCCATTGGCTATCTTGATTCTATGGAAGTTGGGGGGATGACGGTAAATAAAGTCCCAGTAGCGATCGCTGGGACAGAATTAGAAACAGGACTTTTAGGACATGACTTTTTCGGTAATTACGATGTAACTATCAAACGTAACGTTGTGGAATTTCGTCCTCAAGCCTACTCAGAAGCTAATCCCCCAGGAATTCCACTAAATGTGCCAACTTTGTCCAAGGGCTACCGCTTTGTAAAATTTCTTTAGCTAAAGTCACTCCTTGAGCATGATTTAGCCAGGGAACTGCACCTGCTACTTGTAATGCTAGGGAAGCATTTAACGCCACTATATCCTGTTGCGCTTGTGTTCCTTTCCCTTGCAAAACTTCTTTCAGAATCACCGCATTTTCTTGAACGTTACCACCTTTGACGGCGGTAATGGGGGCAGGTGTGACACCGACTTCTTGGGGATCAACAGTAGTTAACAATACTTTACCATCTTTTAAGATCGCCAAATCGGTAATATCGCCTAAACCAGCTTCATCTAATTTTTCTCGTCCATGGAGAACCATTGCTGTTTGCGTCCCCAAGAGATTTAAGGCTTCGGCAACGGTTTCTATCAGTTGAGAATCAAAAACACCAATTACCTGACCGGTGGGATTCAGGGGATTTACCAAAGGTCCAAGTAAATTAAACACTGTCCGCACTTTGAGATTTCGCCGTAATGGGGCCACTGCTTTCAGGGCTGGATGCCAACCAGGGGCAAATAAAAATGTAATTCCTACCTCTTGCACTGCTGCTTGGACTTTTTCACTCGCAGCAGTCAAGTTTACTCCCAGTGCTTCTAAAACATCGGCGCTGCCTGTAAGACTGGAGGCTGAACGACTACCATGTTTAGCGACAGGTACACCAGCAGCAGCCACTACAAAGGCGACAGCGGTGGAAATATTAAAGGTTGATGCTCCATCACCACCTGTACCACAAGTATCAATTAACGGGACAAATGGGGTATGCTCACGTTTGTTTATGGGTACGGAAGACAGGGATTTTAAGACTTCGGCCATTCCTGTTAATTCTTCTGCACAAACGCCTTTGAAGTTTAAGGCCATTAAAATCGCCCCTGATAGTTCTGGGGGAATTGTTTCATTTATCCATCCTTGCATCAATTCTGCGGCTTGAGTGCGGGATAATGATTGACGTTCTAATAATTGTTTGAGTAAGTTAGACCAAATACTAAAATCCATTGTTCGGGTTTTTTATGATGTTGAATTTGATTTTACCGAAAAATGGCTTTTTGTTTCGCGCTATCGCTGTTAGTGGATATTTTATGGAATGAGAACGAACCGCAGAGGCACAGAGGTCACAGAGGTAGAGAAGGAAGAGATTTTTCGGGTTTTGGTTTTATTTCATAATTACTAATGAATAGTTCTTTACCTTTTTCGGCTTTTTTTTGTTTATAGTTATTCATGCCATATTGTAATTCCCATTCAATGATATTTGCCCATTGAAAATTTTCTCTAATTTCTGGGCAATCGTCGTATGTAATTAACCAGTTATGGGGACATTGCTTTAATATTTGTGCAAGTCTTTGATGATCAAATCCTATATGTAAATCTCCTTTTTTACCATACAATTTAGATTTTTCGGCTTTAACATAAGGAGGATCTAAAAATATAAATACGTCTTTTCCTGGTTCATTAATTAGATGACTATAATCTAAGTTGGTGATTTTCACATCTTGTGTTAGTATATTTTCTAATTTTTCCAGTCTATCTATTGATGAGTTAGTAAATCTTTTATGAAAAGATTCTAGGGAGAAACCTCCTGATTCTATAGTTCCCGAAAATGTAATTCTGTTAAGAACAAAAAAGCGCACTGCTCTTTCTAAATCAGATAAGGTGTTAACATCTACATGAGCTAATTTGGCAAAGAGTAATTTTCCATCTTGGGAGGTTTTTTTAATTTGCCAAACTTCGGAAACTAATTTTGATAAATCAGATTTTACAAAATGCCAAAATAGATATAATTCTGGGTTTAAATCGTTAATAGCAATCTGGAGATGAGGAAATTTTTGTTTAAGATAGATGAAAACTGAACCACCACCAACAAAGGGTTCTCTAAATTCAGAAAACTTTTTTGGGAGACATTCAGCGATGCTTTTAATTGCTCTTGATTTTCCACCAGGATAACGGAGAGGACTTTTGATATTCATTTTGTTCAATGTTCAAGAAGTGATAATATATATTTTACATTTTAATATTTACAACAAAATTACCCTTCTTCAAACTTACTACATCAATCTATGAACCGTTCAGCCCCCTATCAACCATTAATATTCAGAATCCTGCATGGTATAAGCGGGATTTTAGTCATTGGCGCAATTATTAGTGGATTCTTAGTGTACAACACTTTTGACAAAAGATTTGGATATATTCCCATTCCCAAAATCAATCCTATACAGGATATTCATGGGACATTGGCAGTATTTTTCTTGATTTTACTGCCATTTTTTGCTGTTTATAGTTTTCATGCTGGAAAAAGACGACTATTACAACCAGACTCTATCCAAAATTTAACTCAATTTGGTAAACCAATTTGGTGGGTAAGTCTCCAACGTTTAGTAAATACTAAAATGTTACTCGCTGCTGTTTTGGCGGTAGTATCTGGAAGAATGATGAAAGAAGAATGGCTGCCCACAGGAGAACTTGATCATATTTGGTATTATGCTCATTTAATAGCTTGGTTAATCATGATTTGTTGTTTAGCAATTCATGTTTTGATGTCTGCTAAAGTTGGTGGTGTGCCATTATTACTGTCAATATTATCATGGAAATTTCGTCCAGAAGATAGCCCTGCTAACTGGTATGATCGTTTACGTGCTTGGTTCAATGATTTTTCTAATAATCTTAGAGAAGAAATTAATCAATTTATGGCAGTTGGTTTATTAATGAAAATAATCGAGGTGATTGTATTGGCGGGAATTATCACAGCATTTGTTTTACCTTTGTTTTTTTCTAGTGGTGAATCATAAAAGGAGTTATTATTCCAGGTTTTAGTAATTTCTTACGAAGATGATTTATTAATAAAAAATTCTGATAATCAATTGTCAAATGAAGAATCTGAAACTTTGGAAAAATTACTAGCACAGATTGATAAATTGAATATTCTCAAATTGAAAACGTTATTTTGTAAACTATTACTTAAATAATAATTTATTATTTAAGTAATAGCAGCTTCTCTATGATCCGAAAACCCCACTTTAAATAAAAAATCACATCCTGTTAATCCTTAAATCCTGGTTATCCTGATTCAGACAGTCTAAGCAAACGCTACTCAAATCCCCGACTTCTTGAAGAAGTCGGGAATCTTAATTTCACGATAACGGAAATTAACCGAAATGTTTGATGATTGCGTCAGCAAATTCAGAACATTTTAATGGTTGTACAGGTGGTTCCATTAACCGCGCTAAGTCATAGGTAACTTGACCATTTGCTATGGCATCACCTAATCCTTTTTTAATCAAATCTGCGGCTTCTTGCCAACCCATAAATTCCAGCATCATCACACCGGAAAGAATTACAGAACCGGGGTTAATTCTGTCTAACCCAGCGTGTTTGGGGGCTGTCCCATGGGTAGCTTCAAAAATCGCGCAGGAGTCGCCAATATTTGCCCCTGGACCCATGCCTAAACCGCCAACGATAGCAGCAGCAGCATCAGATAAATAATCACCGTTGAGGTTCATTGTCGCCAGAATAGAATACTCATCTGGACGAGTTTGAATTTGTTGAAAGATACTATCAGCAATGCGATCATTGACCATGATTTTCTCTTTCCATTTGCCATTGCCGTGGCTTTCCCAAATTGTATTTAGAACTGTTTCTACTTCTTTGACAATTTGCGCTTTTTTCTCTGGAGTCAAAGAATCAAAACCGGGATCAATTTCATGGGCATTTTCTTCTGCGGAAATATGGGGATTTTTTTCCTTATTACCCAAAATCCAAGATTCCCGTTCTGTTACAGTTTCTTGACGGAATTCCGTTGTGGCTAATTCATAACCCCAATCCCGGAAAGCGCCTTCTGTGTATTTCATGATATTGCCTTTATGCACCAAGGTGACTTGTTGCTTATTTTTGGGCAATAATAAGGCGTGTTTAATAGCACGTCTAACTAAACGCTGAGAACCAGTTTTGCTGATGGGTTTGATACCGATACCAGCATCGAGGGGAATTTGCTTTTTACCGTGTTCTGGGGTAGCGGGTATCAATTCTTCATTTAAGAATTTTATCAGGCGATCGCCGATTTCACTACCTTGCTTCCACTCAATCCCCAAATAAATATCTTCCGTATTTTCCCGATAAACAATCACATCCAGTTTTTCAGGAGTTTTGTGGGGAGAAGGTGTCCCAGCGTAATAACGACAAGGACGCACGCAAGTATAAAGGTCAAAGATTTGGCGTAATGCCACATTTAAAGACCGAATTCCACCACCAACGGGAGTAGTTAGAGGTCCTTTAATTGCTATGCCATATTCTTTAATAGCCGTCAATGTATCCTGGGGCAAATACTGATATGTGCCGTACAAATCACAGGCTTCATCACCAGCATAAACCCTAAACCAGCTAATTTTTCTTTGACCATTGTATGCTTTAGCGATCGCAGCATCAAGCACTTTTTCCGTCGCCGGCCAAATATCTATACCCGTACCGTCACCGCGAATAAAGGGAATAATGGGATTTTCAGGAACAACCGGTTCACCATTTTTGAAGGTAATTTTCGCGCCGGTGGTGGGAGGAGTAATCTTTTCGTACATAATTCACAAATTCCAAATAGAAGAAATTCACCGGGTATGGAGTCAGGAGTCATAATTTCTGTAACTCCTGGATTCTGTAACTCCTTACCTGATAAAGTATTGTGGGCTAGGATTTCGCTAAAGCCACCGTGAGTGATTCTTTCAGATATATACTCAAGGGCTTGCCAACTTTACCCAAGATTCGGAGTAAACTACTTTTCGCTATTCGGCTTTCATTTTGTAGAATAACCGATAGCAGTAGATAGTTTATTCACGCTCACGCTAACACGAGTAACGGCATGACAGACCCAATGATTGTATCAGGCACTACAAATGATCTCGACTCCCTCCGCCAAAAGTTAATCGCTGGGTCCGAAAAAGTCCAACAACAAATCATCCCGCAGTTAGCTGACTTGGGTAATGATGGGTTAGATGTGTTGAAGGAATTTTTGCTGAAACGTCGTGATACCCCAGCAACTTGGATTGATGGCAAAGTCTACCAAGTCATCTACAATACTGATGCACCGACAAGTCAAGGATTTCTACAAACTAACTTTCCTGAAGGAATTGTACCTCTAAAATCGGACTGTGGGATCAGTTACAATTCTTTGCAAAAGCTACTTGCAGATCAAGATTTTCAAGCTGCGGACCTCTTGACAATTCAAAAGATGTGTGAAGCAGCAGGTCCCCAAGCAGTAAAAAGAAAATGGCTATACTTTACAGAAGTAGAAAGTTTACCAATTCAAGACTTACGCACCATTAATCAACTCTGGGTAGTTCACTCAGAAGGTAAATTTGGCTTTTCCGTGCAGCGCGAAATTTGGTTAGGTTTAAGTAAAAATTGGGTCAACTTGTGGCCAAAAATTGACTGGAAGAATGGTAATAACTGGACAAGATATCCTAACGGCTTCACCTGGGATTTAAGCGCTCCTAGAGGTCATCTACCCCTCTCTAATCAATTGCGTGGTGTGCGGGTGATGTCTTCTCTGTTGTGTCATCCTGCTTGGAATAAGTAGTTAGATCCCGTTAGATCCCCGACTTCTTTGAGAAGTCGGGGATCTGAAATTAACCAACTGCAAAGCCTGTATATTGTCTCATCAAAGGCTCATGAAAAGCTAAGACAATATCTTCTTTTGGTACACCCAATTTAACTAATTCATCTGCTATACCAATCTCCGTTCCATCATGTTGTATCCAAATTTTGCCGTTTTTGATATCAAGATGTAAAACACAACCATGCTGTCTGCGTCTGTTCTTCCAACCAACATACATTAACTGATAATGATTACCAACGGGATCAAAAATCAGTTGTTGCTCAATCTCATCTTTCTTTGAACCTATTTGAGCATACTCTCTGATAACTTGTTGAACATAATTTTGATATTGCTTTAGTTTTTCCATTCTACAATTGCCTCCTGAATCGGATCATAAACAATGATTTTAAGTTGATAATGTTCGACAACTGTTTTGATAAATTGCAATTGAAAGAAAGCGTGATAAACACCCAAAGGAACAGCTAAATATAAAACTCTTTCTGATTCTTTTTGTTCTAATGCGAAACGATAATTAAAAAACTGGCCAACTGCTGTATGAAATTGAGAAATATTAGATGTACCAGTGAAACTCTTAATTTCAACTGCTATTTTTTCTCCAGTTCTTTCAGCAGCGAGAATTTCTTCAGCCCCAAGATCAATATACATTTCTACATCACCAACTTCAATCCTCAAAGGATCATCCGTGATTACCCAACCTTCTTTTTCTAATCCTTTCCTAACAGCATCATGAAAAATATCTTTAGCTGGCATTAGTTTAAAATTTAGTCTTCTTTACCTATTATTATAATAATATTCCCTATGCACAAACCTCACCCAAATCCCCGGACTATCCCAAATGGGTATCTCAAGTTGTAAATTTTACAATTGTTTACAAAAATGGGGGTTGACATCTGAAAGTAAGTTGTTTATTCTAGAAAATAGGACTGCTTAAAAAATGTAATCTTGAGCGAGACTCTAACGCATAAGCGTCGGTATTTGTCTCAGCAGTAGGATTCGTTGTTGACAAGTCCCGATTGATAGGTAGCATGAACACTTGCTTGAATATTTTATTGCGTCATTATTTAGGCTGTTACACCCAATTGTAATCAAACCTGCCACAAATAAAGTGTCCGATTTGTTAAACAATTGATGTAATCTGAAAAATAATGTGTATAAACATTTGCAAGTGTTCATGCCACCCACAACCGAGATTTGTCAACAATGAATCCTAATACTGAGACTGAAACTGATTAAGATAGAGAAACTAAATGAGATAAAACTAATTTTGTAGTTTTTTATTTCATCTAGTTATATTGCTATAGAGGTATGATTTGTTGAAGCTGTTAATTTTTACTAAACAAATTAAAGAATTAACAAAATGAAAGTTTGTATCTATTGGGATTCTGAGAACGTTCATGCAACTTCTGATTTATCAACAAAATTGATAGAATTTGTCACATTAAAAAAAGATCATGTAATCAGCCAAAGGATATACACTAATTCATCAGGAAGAAATTTTGCTAAATGGAGTTTAGAATCTGATTTTCAACAAATTGTGAAAATAGTAGATGTTGCTTATCCCTTAAAAAATGCTGTAGATAATCAACTCAAATCTGATGTAATTGATGATATTTACAGTAATAATTCACCAGACATATTTATCGTAGTTTCAGGAGATGGTGATTTTGCTAATTTGGTTAAAATAATACGAGATAAAGGTAAATACGTCATAATTTTTGCCAGACAAGGTAATGCTAAAAAAAGTCTAAAAGATATTGCGGATGAATTTTACTTCATAGATAACTTACATAAATTAGTTGAGGAAAAAACTCAATCTCAAATAACTAACATTCAGACTCAGATTAGTTACCATGAAGCTGTAGAATATTTGATTAACGCTATCAAAACATCAATAATCAATGAAAAGCGTACAACACTAGGGTACATTAACAAATTGATGGGTCATATTTACCCACAATATCAGAATATTTCCTCTATTTCTACACCTAATGGCAAAAAAATCAAAACCTTTACACACTTTGTAGATATGGTTGTCAAGGAAGGTAAAGTTAAAAAACAAAATCAGGAGTTATTCTTAATTGAATTAAATCAAATAGCTGCCTAAAATACACTCTGTAAATTGGTTTTAAAAACTTTAAAATCCCGGTTTATTAATATAACTGGTTTATGATAACCGCACCTTGCGGTTTTTTCATTTTTGTATATGGTTAATATTCACTAAAAACTCTTACTCAAAAATTAAAATATCAAAATGCACAAACTTCTCACATTCAATCACGAAAAACTTTTGCGTCAAGCACTTACCCATCGTTCCTATGTTAACGAAAACCCCGGAGAAGGGGAACATAACGAGCGCTTAGAATTTCTCGGTGATGCTATTCTCAATTTTTTAAGCGGTGAATATCTCTATGAAAAGTTTGCTGAAAAAGGAGAAGATGAATTAACTCGTCTTCGTTCCGCATTAGTAGAAGAAAAACAACTGGCAAAATTTGCTATAGAAGTAGGTTTAGACTTTAGAATGAGATTAGGAAAAGGAACAATTAGAGATGGCGGTTTTCAAAATCCTAACTTACTAAGTAGTACATTTGAGGCTGTAATTGGCGCTTACTATTTAGATAATAATCGTAATGTTGAACCACTCCGTGAGATTGTTAAAATATTATTTAATGATGCCTCAAAACACATTGTAGAAATCCGTTCTAATGTAGATTCCAAAAATCGGTTTCAAGAATTGGTACAAGCTAAAGGTATCACAAATCCCCCTAAGTATGTAACGGAACAAATAGGGGGACCATCTCACGCGCCAGAATTTAGAGCTAAAGTATTAGTAGAAGGTAAAGAAAAGGGAGAAGGTAAAGGAAAGAATAAAAAAGAAGCCGAAAAAGCTGCTGCTGAAGATGCGTTAGCGAAATGGAAAAATCAGGTTTATTAGATTGATAATTGTTGATTTTCTGCTTGATTTGGCGACTAGAAGTCGCAGCTACATAGACAAGACCCAGCTACGTGGGTTCAAAGGTCTTGATTTTTAATAAGTCCACGCAGGTGGACTTTGTTTGTGTAGTAGTGATTTATAATCGCTGGAAACTAATATTCATGACAACTACTGATGTTATTACTGAATATAAATGTTAATATTCTGTCGTTATTCATAATTGAGTAAGTCAGCTTAATCCAGTATATTTCAGTTAATAGTGCTGGAACGGAGGAACCGAATTGTGGGGCGTATTTTTGTCTTGATGAGTTTAGGAATTTGAGCTTTAAAAATCAAATCAAATCTAAAATTGAGCAAAAAAGGGGATCTCTCAACCCTAGCCCGTCAGCTAACTTCGTAGGCATTGAGAGGAGACTGAAGAGACAGAATTTTAATTATTTTCTGATCTCATCAGTGTCCAAGGTTGGTACTAGTTAATATTTGCGTATCCAAGCTTAACTCTGCTGAGGTGAAATAAATGATATTGCAACTAAATATAGCTGCCATTTTTGCAGTTGCGGGACAAACTGTTTGGAGAAAAGCCAAACTTGTAATTTTTCAAGATACTTTTTTATTCCCAGCATTAGGCTGTTTAGGAATTATTTTATTGTGGTGGATAGTAGCATTAGCTAATCATGAATTAATGCCCACACCACCAGAAGCTTTAATTGCTAATTGGGACTATATCTTACATCCATTCTATGAAAGAGGTCCCGGTGATTTAGGCATTGGTTGGTTATTATTAGCAAGTTTACGGCGGGTAATATTAGGATTTGGTTTGGGTGCATTAGTCGCCATTCCCTTGGGATTTTTGATCGGAATGTCCAGACCGGCAATGCTGGCTTTTAATCCCATTATTCAGATTTTTAAACCAGTATCACCACTGGCTTGGTTGCCCATTTCTTTATCTCTGTTCAATTTAGCAGATCCTTCCGCTATTTTTGTGATTTTCATTACGTCGCTGTGGCCAACTATTATTAATACAGCGTTGGGAGTTTCTAATGTTCCTAAAGATTATTTAGATGTAGCACAAGTCTTGGGAATGAACCGCTGGGGACAGATTACCAAAATTATTTTACCTGCAAGTTTGCCTTATATTTTTACAGGTTTGCGAATTAGTTTGGGGATAGCTTGGCTGGTAATTGTGGCTGTAGAAATGCTCACTGGTGGGGTAGGAATAGGATTTTTTGTTTGGGACGAATGGAGTCGTTTAAATCTGAGTTCTGTATTTTTAGCCGTGTTTGTAATTGGCTTAACTGGGTTGATTTTAGATTACGGTGTGGGAAAACTTCAAGAGTTAGTTACTCACCGTTCAGGAAGTTAATGATTTAAACGCAGATAGAAGATGATGAACGCGGATAAACGCAGATGAATTTGTATTTTCATAAAATCCCAAATGATAAATTATGACTGAAAATCATTTAACTCGCAGAGATTTTATTACGGGAATAGGGGCGACAACTGCGGGAATGATATTATCATCCTGTAATGTTTCTGGAGATAGGTCTGCTAAGGGATTAACTGAGGAAGCTTTAGCGGTGACACCTGTAGTTAAATCCCAAGATTTAGAAAAATCGGATATTACTGTGGGTTATGTTCCTGTTAATGATTGTGCGCCATTTGCGATCGCTTGGAAAAAAGGATTTTTCCGCAAATATGGTTTAAATGTCACACTCAACCGCGAAGCCAGTTGGGCTACTTCCCGCGACGGCTTAATTTTTGGTCGTCTCGACGCTTCCCCCGTCGTTTCTGGTGCAGTTACCAACGCTAGAATAGGGGCTGAAGGGGCGCGTCATGCTCCCTTGTGTGCAGCAATGACCATTCACCGTCATGGTAACGCTATGACCATGAGTAAGGATATGTGGGACTATGGCATCCGTCCTTGGTTTGAATATCAGCAAAAATACGGTGATGGGGCTTTAGAAGCCTTTGGGCGGGACTTTCGCGGCTATTTTGACAAACAACCCCCGGAAAAGAAAGTTTGGGCTGTAGTCCTCAGTTCTGCCATTTATGAATACTTTGCTCGCTATCTTTCTGCTGCTGCGGGTGTTGATCCTTTAAAGGAATTTCGGGTAATCATTGTTTCTCCACCGCAAATGGTGACAAACATGAGAATTGGGGCAATGGAAGCTTACATGGTTGCTGAACCTTGGAACACTAGAGCAATTACAGGTAATGAAGGTATCGGTTTTACCTTTGCCCAAGGTAAGGAAATTTGGCAAGGACACCCAGATAGACTCCTGGGAGTAATGGAATCTTTTATTGTCAATTATCCCAAAACTTACCGTTCTTTGGTGAAAGCAATGATCGAAGCTTGTCAATATTGTGGAAAACCCGAAAATCGCCAAGAAATAGCCGAATTACTCACACAACGTTCTTTCACTGGGGCAAAACCTAAAAAGCCGGGTGTTCCTATTACTAAGTTTACTGGACCGGGAATTATTGGCAATTATAATTATGGTGGTTTTGATGGTAAAGACAGAACTATCAAAGCAGATGATACCACAATTTTTTATGATCTTCCTAATAGTATTCCCCATGAAATAGGAGAACATTCCACATTTTTATGGCGTTCTCGCAGTCTTTGGTTAATGACTCAAGCAGCCCGGTGGGGACAAATCAAAGAAATTCCTAAAAACGCCAAAGAAGTAGCTGCAAAAGGTTGGAGAACCGATTTATATCGAGACATAGCCGCAGAAATGGGAATTGAATGTCCCCAGGATGATTATAAAGTTGAACCTCCTGAAGCATTTATAGATAAAAAAGGATTTGATCCTAGTGATCCTGTAGGATATCTCAATAGTTTTGATATTCGTGCTAACGCTCCTTCTCAGTTTTTCATGTCTTAAAAATAGCTAATTATATCAAAAGGAATTAATCATGGAATATACGATTTCAAAAGATCATACTTCTCCAGAAATTTTACCCCGTAACGGATTTTTGGAAGTAGAGAATTTAGTTAAATCTTATCCAACCCAGGATAAAGGAGAATTCACAGTTTTAGATAATGTTAATTTGACCATTGGTGAAGATGAATATATTTCTGTAATTGGTCATTCTGGTTGTGGTAAATCCACATTATTAAAAATAATTGGTGGTTTTGAAAAAGCTACATCTGGTTCAATTCGCTTAGATGGTAAAGAGATTCGGAAACCAGGAGCAGATAGAATGATGGTATTTCAAAATTATTCATTATTACCTTGGTTAACAGTCCGTGAAAATATCCGTTTAGCAGTAGATGAAGTTTTGAAAAATGCCAATCGGGCTGAAAAAATTAGCATTGTCAATGAACATTTAGCAATGGTAAACTTAACCGCAGCCGCAGACAAATATCCTGATGAAATTTCTGGAGGAATGAAACAAAGAGTGGGTATTGCCAGGGCTTTAGCAATTCGTCCCAAAATGTTATTAATGGATGAACCTTTTGGGGCTTTAGATGCCTTAACTCGTGGTAAATTGCAACGTCAAGTATTAGATATTTGGGAACATCATCGGCAAGCTGTTATGATGATTACCCATGATGTTGACGAAGCAATTTATATGTCTGACAGAATTATTTTGATGACTAATGGACCATCTGCAAAAATAGGAGAAATTTTAACAGTTCCTTTTGAACATCCTAGAGATAGAGTGGCCATGCGGAACTCTACAGAATATTTTGAACTTCGCAATCATGCTCTTAATTTTCTGGATCAAAATTTCACACCAGAGTAGGGGCAAACCCCCCGTGGTTGCCCAGATTTGCTGAGTGAAAGTATGATTTTATTTGGCTCCGCTCCGCTAACACGCTCCAGAGGCAGAGGCTCAGAGAGTCAGAGTTTGAGAGATGGAATTTTTGAATTTTATCCCTCAATTCAGCAATTTCAAGTCTGTAGCCTTCAAAATTTCAGTATTATCTTTTCTCACTCTTAAAGTAGAAGTAGAATTACCATCTTCAGTTATCGGTTGTTCTAAAATGTAGACATAATCCCCATTTTTCCAACCTGTAACACATTTACCATCTCGACAGGAAACTTTACCACCTGTTAACTTGAGACATTTACCATTAGTATCACATCCTTGATAATTCACATTTCCTGTACCATTAACCCCATTCCAAGAATCAGTATTACTCAAAGTAATTGTCCATTTACCATTACTTAAAGTTTGTGAATTACCACTTTTTGAATTATCGCTTGAGGATCTTCTCTCTGAACCTTCACTGACAACTTGCATTTTTGTAATGATGGATTCTTTGCGAGTTTTACCGCAAGGTTCTGCACTTTCACAATCACTAACTGATTGTATTTCATAAACAGCACGGACTTTTTTATTGACAAACTTCTTCTCGTCTGCACAAATATCAAAACTCGCACCAACATTGTGTTCAATGCCTTTTTTATCTACTAAGGTAACGTAGCACATTAAATCACCATTAACTAACTCCTTTACTATTCCTAATTTTGGTTTTTTACTTCCATCTCTTTTAGTATTTTTATCCAGGTTTTTACGAACAGGGGTTTTCTCCTCTTCTTTATTATTTTCATCTTCTTGAGTTTCTGATTCTGGAGAAGATTCTTGTTTATCTTCTTGTTCCCTTGGTGCTACTGAAGAAATTTCCCTTTGACTTTGTGTGACAGTATTACTCGAATCTTCTTTAAACATATCCTTTGGTGCGTTACCACAACTTACCAGAGATATGCAGCTAAGAAATAAAGAAGTTGTGAGAATTAATTTTTTCATGGTACAAATTACAATAGTTGAGAATATTCCTATATTCTAACATAGACCTCATTTAATCAGATTTACAGCGGTTTCCGCTCTTATGAGGTACAAAGTTGAATCATGAAACTCTTGTAGTGCGGGCATACTATGGCTAACGCCACGCTGCGCTATCAACAAGCTCAGTACAAGTCTTGCCCGCTAGATATGTACCTAATAACACCGGGAAGTGCTGTATTCTATATTTTCACTTATCAGAATTATTTGCAGATAAAATCTGAATTAATTGATAATCTTTAAAACTACCAATAATCCGATAAGGTATTGGTAACTTAACAAAACTTGGTTGATAAATCCAAGCATAACTAAAAATAGGTAACTGAGAAATTGAATCTACACTTTTACCATGCTGGGGTGTATAAAAGTAAATTAACAGAGATTCTTTATCATTAAATCCTGTTCCTTTGACAAAGTTAATAGGATGATTATGCAAAATTTTATTAATTGATTCTTGTTGATAAAATACTCTAAAATTCGGGTTAAAATCACCTAATAAACCTAAATTACCCGCTGTAGCTAGAGATAACCAACAACTAATTAATAATCCACCTAGCCAATAACGAGAAGTCAAAAACTTGTGGTGATAGTGAAAATTACCTATCCAGATTAATGGTACAATTAAGCTGCCAAAACCAGAATATATTCCTAGAATTGCATATTTGTGAATATCTACTTCACCCCAAATTAAAATACCTGTTCCAGCTAAAACTAAAATAACGCCTAATATTCCCCAAGCATAACTAATATTTCTGGGTAAATAAACTATCTTGTGAGATGAATATTGATCATCAAATCCTTTTTGGTAAATTTTTCCTAACCAATCTAAACCCACCGCAGCTAGAAAGGCAATAAATGGATAAATGCCAAGACTATAATGAGAGAAACGAGTAGAAAATATACTCAATTCAGTAAATAAGACAACAGGAAACCCGATTAATATTAATGGATATTTAGAAATTGAACGCCGTATGACTAATGCTAAACCTAATAAACTAAAAAATAACCAAGGAAAAGATTTTAAAGCTAGATTCCACACATAAAAGAAAATGCCATTTTTATGTTGTTCATGACTACCTAGTTCTATGACAAATCCCAATAAAGCCCCAATACTATCGCTACCATAACGCAACCAACTAAAATAAAGCCAAATTAAGCTAGGAATTAAACCCACTAAAAACCCTAAATACAACATGGGGTTAGTTAAATGACGATGACGGCGATGATCTATAATTAAATAAGGTAATAATGCTATCATTGGTAAAAAAATCATTAAGCTTCTCATTAAAAAGCCTAAGCCAAAACTTAACCCAGTTATAAAACCATAAAAATATCGTTTTCGAGGATCTATGTCAGATTTTAATAGGGAGAAAATTCCCATAAATACTAATAAGATAGTTGGGACATCTGGTGTGGCTAACCGACAATATTGTAACCACAAAAATGCTACATTTAAAATCATAATTCCCAAAAATGCTAATTCTTGAGATAGTAAAATTTTCCCAACTTTATAAATAACAAATATGCTCAAAATTCCCGCAATCATTGCCGGTATTCGCGCAGTTGTATCACTAACACCAAATAGCTGATAAAAAATAGCAATTAACCAATAAAAACCAGGGGTTTTATGATGAGGATTACCCCAAGGAGATACCCAGTCACCAGTTTCAAACATTTGTCTGGCTCTTAACGCATAAAGGGTTTCATCATGAGCCATGAGACTGGTTTCCCCAGAAGTAAATAACAACAAAGGAAGTAGCCAAATTAACAACTTGGGATATGGTAATTGCCAAAATAGCCGAATTAATTGGATAATCAAAATAATTAGGGGTGATTTAAAAAACATTTATGAATAGTAAATATAGTATTTACTCATGTAGAATAAGTTAAGTTATCAAAAATAACTTATCAATTAGAATACTATTCAAAATTTTCCAATCGGGGAAAAAAGACGTTTATGCTCCTGCAACCAAGTCAACGCATTAAATTAGATGAATCGGATGATCTGTTATTCTATAGTTACCCTCGCTTTGTCACTCATGTAGATGAGGGTTTTATTCAACAATTAACTGATTTATATCGTCAGCGACTGCAATCAAATACTCGTATTCTTGATTTGATGAGTAGTTGGGTATCGCATCTACCCACAGATATAGATTTTGCTCATGTAGCAGGACATGGACTAAATGCTGAAGAATTAGCCCGGAATCCCCAGTTAAATCATTACTTTGTCCAAAATATCAACACAAATCTCCAGTTACCTTTTCCAGATCAAGACTTTGATGCTGTTATTAACTGTGTTTCTGTGCAATATATCCAATACCCAGAGGCTATATTTTCGGAAATACACCGCATTCTTAAACCCGGTGGGATAGCAATTATTAGTTTTTCTAACCGGATGTTTTTTCAAAAGGCAATTCAAGTCTGGCGAGACGGTTCGGAAGCTTTTAGAGTAAAATTGGTCAAGGGCTATTTTGCCTCAGTTCCTGGATTCACCACCCCAGAAGTGATTTGCTCAAAGTCAGCAGCACCAGGTTTTTTACAGTGGTTGGGGGTACCAGGCGGAGATCCTTTGTATGCAGTGATAGCTCAACGTCTTGCGTAGTATTATTTAAAAGTAAATTTCTAGTTTGTAAATGGCAAAATAGTTGATAATTGCCTCACAAGCTCAAGTATTAAGGAGAAGCCAAAAATGGTGAAAAATCATGGGCGGAGAGTTTTAGCTGCTGTATTGCTATCAATCGTACTACTAACTACAGCCTGCTCTACAAAAGCACCCAGTCGTTTTGATCAAGTACAACAGGAAAGTACCAAGCAAAGAAGTGGACAGGCAGTAGTTAAAAATGCAACTCAGGGTAGTAAATTAAATAAATTCTTCCCCAGTAGCGAAGATGGCTATGATCGTGTCTATACCCAAGAGAAAAAAGGCTTTTCTGAAGCAAACTTGAAAAAAGGTGGCAAAGTAGTTGCTCAACTCGCTATTTCTGATACTAGCAGCATACCAGGAGCAGCAGCTAAATTTGCTAACAGCACTGAAAAAATAGGCGGTTATCCTGCGGTAAAAGTTGGTAACACTCAAACTTCGGTTTTGGTGGATAAGTACCAAGTCAAGGTAATTTCTAAAAGTCCATCATTTACTGCGAGCGATCGCGCAGCCTGGATAGAAAAATTTAATCTCGATGGTTTAGCAACGTTGAAATAGTTTAATCGCTTCCCTAACTAACAACCGACGTTAATACAAAACATACACAAGGAGACTTTTGTGAGTAAATCAATTTTCGAGTTAGTTGACGAATTACCAACCAGTAACTTGACTGTTTCCATGTTGAAAGCTTTGGATTTTGTTGCTCCTGGAGAATGGCAAAATACAGTTGGTTTTGTGAATACCATTAAAACTGTTACCGGGGAGACTGACGAAGACTTAATTCAACAAATTGGTGAAAGAGCAATTTATCTATTTAATGATAAATCCCAAGGATATCAAACCGCCCTCTGGCTGTATCAAACTGTTGATGGTACAGATAAAGTTTTAGGTGCAGCCGCTTTAGCTAACAAAGTTGGTCAAACAATTCCCCTGTTCGGTTTTTTAAACTCTTTGACCCCCAAACCTGACAAAGCGCAAACTATTGACTTAACCTTGAAAGTAGTTGCTGAATTAGTCGCCTTTTGTCAAATTAATGGCATTCCTGGGGACAGCATTGGTGATTTTGTTGCTGCTTTAGGTGAGTATGGTGGCGAATCACTGATCCGCATGGTGGCATTAATTTGTGTTGATGGTTTAATTCCCCTCGGACCCGACTTCATTGATAAATCATTATCAATGATTAGTCAAATGAACCCTCAAGAGTTACAACAAAACCCGACTTTTAGAACCATCCAAGATACAATTCCCGGTAATGGTGTGGGTGGTAAAATCGACTTTATTGGCAACAGTTTAGACGGAGTTAAAGGCTGGATGAATGGTATTGTTACAGCTAATGCTTTAACAGCCCAAAAAGTCTTAGGACATTGCAAAGGTTTTCTCGACTTTGCTGATGATAAATTGGACTATGTAGCCGCATTCCTAGACGTGTCTACAAACTACTATGAACACACAGGTACGCAGACATTAGCACGCCGCTTAATTGAACGAGCGATCGCTGAAATCTAGCAGTTAATTGCACAAAAAATCAAATAGGGGCAGGATAAACTCGCCCCTAACCACTGCATAAATTGTACTTGATATCATTAGTAACTACTTGTAATTTGTTTCAATTAACAGGAAATCCGTCGGGATTTCCAGTTGCAGCAGACAAGACTAAAAACTTATCGTTTGAAGCGAGAACGTTGTTGACGACGTTGTTTGTGTCTAGCTATAGCTTTGCGCTTTTCTTTTTCTAAAGGTGTCTCAAAGTGACGCTTTTTCCGCATATCTTGGAAAATTCCCGCTTTGGAAACTTCCCGCTTAAATCTTCGCAGTGCTGATTCAATTCCTTCATTTTCACCTAAGACCACTTGTGTCATTCCTGTTCCTCCGTAGTTTAAATTAATATTTGAGAACTAAAGTCAAAGTAAAATATTCCAGCGGCGTTTAGTCTAGGACTGTATCTGCTGGATACTCTAGATTTTAATTTTTTTTACTGGACTTAATAGCGATTGCGATCTCAACCGAAAATAATCCTTACCTCCCCCATTATAACACTATATGAGAATATTAACCCATGACGAGCAAAATTTCCCCACAAAACTTTGAGCATTGTTAGGGAATTTTTCCCGATCAATACTATTTTAGTGGGAAGCAAACCGTGTGAGAATGCTTTGTGCTTCTTGACATAGTTCCTCATGATTTTGAGCATTACTCGCCAGTAATTCCCCCCATTGATGAATGTCGCCGGTGTTGTATTTTAATGGCGTGCAGTCAAAATGGGTAAACTTGCCACCTGCTTCCGTTAATATAAGTTCGGGAGCAGCCATATCCCAGTCTTTCGGTGCGGATTTACCGGCAAGGGAAATATAAACATCTGCTTGCTGTTCAACTATTGCCGCAATTTTGCAACCGACGCTACCAATCGCTTTTTGATTTTGACAGGGCAAGTGCTGTAAGAGATATTCTAACCTATCGTTGCGGTGTGAGCGACTAACAACCAAAATTAGATCTTGGATATTTTTATGGGAGTTAAGTCGCACAGCCACAGAACCAGTTGTGGTTTCGATAAAAGTCCCACTGCCTCTGGTGGCATAATACAACTTTTGTGTCTCTGGAACTGCCACGACGGCTAACATTGTCTGTGTTCCTTGCACTAAGGCAATATGAATGGCATATTCTCCAGTTTTGTTGATAAAGTCTCTTGTCCCATCTAATGGATCAATTATCCATACCCACTCAGCAGGATTTTTTCCCTGTTCTGATTTATGAGTTTCTTCGCTGATATATCCAAAGTCTTCATTCCCGAAAGCGGCTTGTAGCTGTGACAAGATATATTCACTAACAGCCAAATCTGCAACTGTAACGGGTTCATTGTCTTTATATTGAATATCTAAATTTGGTGCAGCGATAGTACCATGATAATAAGAACTGAGGAGACTGGCTGCACCCCAACCAACTGACCGCGCAATTGTTAATATTTCGGATAAGTCTTTCATTTGAGGATAAATTTGGGTGGAATAGGAAAAATGAACATTAAATATTTGAATTTAGCCAAGGGCGCGTACCGAAATATTTACACGCTTCCGTAGCAGTATTACCAGCTAGTGCTAATGCTTCTATAAAATTTGTTTCCAGGATATAGTGACAGAAAGCACCGTGAAAAATATCTCCTGCTCCTAGTGTATCAACGGGCTGGATTTTTGGCACATTTACCACACCAAATTGACTACAATTTAAGTATTGAATGGGATTTTCTCCTTGAGTAATGGCAATGTGAGGAATGTTAAAATTTTGCAAATAGGCAAAAACATCTTGCTGATTTTTGCAGTTAGGGGGATAGAAATTAGCAGAACAAATAGCATAGTTTACAAAAGGTAATATTTCTGCAAATCCTGGTTTCCAGCTACCACCATCAATGACAACGGGAATATTTTGTTTTTTAGCCATTTGGGCAATGATTTTGCTAACTTCTATTTGATGTCCGTCAATTAAGACAATATCAATATTTTGTAAAATATTTGCGGGGATAGAGGTAATATTTGCCTGAGTTTTGATGGCATTAATAGAAATTACCGCTCTTTCTCCTGTAGCTTGCGTAACAATAATTGAAGAAACGGGTGGTGGTGTATGGCGATGGGAGTCTAAGTCAATAATTGCGACTTGGTAATTCTCTAAATCGCTACGAATTAGCTGTGTAATATCGTGGGAACCCAATACACCTAAAACTGTAGCTTGGTTGCCTAAATGACTCAAGGTGACGGCGGCATTTGTTGCTGGTCCTCCTGCTGCTACAGTATAGTCAGTGGCAACAAGTTTTTGATTATTTTGGGGGGAAGAGTCCGCGAGATAAATTAAATCTAAGGTAATTAAACCCACAAATAAGCCAGATTTGATCATTGATAACTTTGTTAAATTAATATGCAAACTGAACCAAAACCAGGAACACTTTATATTGTCGCTACACCCATTGGTAATCTAGAAGATATGACTTTTAGAGCCGTGAGAATTTTGCAAGCAGTGGATATGATTGCGGCAGAAGACACACGCCACACAGGCAGATTACTACAGCATTTTCAGGTGAAAACTCCCCAAATTAGTTACCATGAACATAATAGTCATAGTCGCATTCCTGAATTATTAGAGCATTTACAATATGGAAAAGCGATCGCTTTGGTAAGTGATGCGGGAATGCCGGGAATTTCTGACCCAGGATATGAGTTAATTAAGGCTTGTATTGATAATGGTATCACTGTTGTGCCTATCCCCGGTGCAAGTGCTGTAATTACGGCTTTGAGTGCGGCGGGATTACCCACAGATAGGTTTATTTTTGATGGTTTTTTACCGGCTAAAAGTCAACAACGCCAGAAATATTTGGAATCTTTGCAAGGTGAATCTCGAACTTTGGTTTTCTATGAATCACCTCACCGATTGCGGGATACTTTAGCAGATTTGGGGACAGTTTTAGGAAGCGATCGCTCTCTAGTAATAGCACGGGAGCTAACTAAATTATACGAGGAATTTTGGCGAGGAACAATTGCCGAGGGGATTACCCATTACCAAGACAAAGAACCCCAAGGAGAATATACTCTTTTAGTAGCTGGAAATCCACCTAGTAAACCTCAACTCACAGAAACTGAATTAAAAAACGAACTATTATCAATGATTAAACAGGGTATTTCTCGTTCTCAAGCTAGTCGTGAGATAGCAAAGGATACGGGTTTATCTCGTCGCTATCTCTATCAACTAGCTTTGACAATTGAACTTAGCGGCTAAGTACAGAGACGATGATCATGATCTAGAATAGGACAAACTAGACGACCGCTCCAAAGGAGAAAACCGCATCATTAAAATCGTAGTCACTTACCCCCACACCCGCAGGTAAATCTTCAAAACCAAAGGTATTATTCCCAAAACTTCTTAAATGAGCCGCACCGTCCGGGTTAGCTACCCCAAAGCTAAAATAGGCTACAGGTAAAGTCGTGTAATTTTGCGCGGTAGCCGGACTATTATTAGGGTTCGCAGCAAAGAAAGCATTAATCGCTGCTTGGAGATTACCGGAGAAGTTACCACCATTGGCAATTACAAAGGGAGAATAGATTTTACCACCATTGACAATGACATCACTCGCAGCACCACTACTTGAACCCCCTACCCGCACAATAAAGTTATCTACTACCTTACTCAAAGCGGCTTTCGCATAACCGATTTCCCCGGGTTTAATGCCATTTACAGACCCCGTTACATCATCCACCTCATAGAGACCGAACAGATTATTAAAAGCTGCGGTGGTCTGATTTAGGGCATTTTGCAGGGAGTTTTTGACAAGGGATGGGTTGTAGTTATTAGGAAATTCGTAGCCCAATTTATCAACAATACCAGTTAATGTACCTGCTTCCTTGGGAATCAGTTTATCAACAGGAGCAATTGAGATTAGCTGAGTTGGTGCTACTGTAGCAGTTGTAGCTTTACCCGTAACCGTTACCCTAACATCAGCACTTGCGGAAAGACTACCATCAGAGACAGTGTAACTAAAGACATCATTGCCCAAATAATTGCCATCTAACAGCGTATAGGTCAAATTATTGCCATTGATCTCAACTTTGCCATATTTACCGTCGGTTTTGCCGGTGAGCTTTAAACTATCTCCTTCAGGGTCACTATCATTGTTTAAAGGGTTGATAGTTCCCGCACTTCCTTGACTGACAGATAATTGATCATTTTGTGCAACGGGAGGATCATTTACCGGAGTCAGATTGATTGTGATGGTAGCAGGATCAGATTCTGCTTTTGGAGTACCATTATCAATCGCTGCTACTGTCAATGTGGCAACATTACCATTAGCATTAAGAACGGGATTATATCGCAGATTAGCTAGGTCATCAACTGATATCTCTTGATTGACAGTCACTTGTTGACCATCAACAAAAGTCAGGCTTCCAGCGGTTGGTAAACTTATTACCTTAATTGCCATTAAATCATTATTGTCTTCGTCTTGGTATTTACCCTTGTCTTTGAAGTCTCCAATACCAAAACTAATTATTTGATCTTCTTGTCCATTTTGGGTGAAGCTTTGCAGATTTGGTTTTTTGTTGGGTGCAGCGTCATCATTATTAATTGTTCCTTTCGCTGTAGCGTTGGTGGAACTAACAACTGCACCATTATTAGGATTACTCAAACTGACAGTAAAAGTCTCATTGCCTTCAAATAGGGTATCTTGAGTTGTTTGGACAGTAAAGGTTGTAGTAGTCTCTCCAGGTGCAAAAGTTAAAGTCTCCGTTTTTGCCGTCAAGTCACTGGTACTAGCTGTATCATCTGTCGCAATAGAAGTGGCTACAGTCACACTTTGGTTAGCTTGAGCATCACCTGTACGAGTGATAGTGAAATTTACCTCACTTCCTTCCGTTGCGGAAGCAGCAGCAATACTAAATACGGGTGCAGTATCATCATTATTAATTGTTCCTTTCGCTGTAGCGTTGGTGGAACTAACAACTGCACCGTTATTAGGATTACTCAAACTGACAGTGAAAGTCTCATTGCCTTCAAATAGGCTATCTTGAGTTGTTTGGACAGTAAAGGTTTTGCTAGTTTCACCTGTGGCAAATGTGAGAGTTTGAGTATTTGTAGTTAAATCACTGGCACTAGCTGTATCATCTGTCGCAATAGAAGTGGCTACAGTCACACTTTGGTTAGCTTGAGCATCACCTGTACGAGTGATAGTGAAATTTACCTCACTTCCTTCCGTTGCGGAAGCAGCAGCAATACTAAATACGGGTGCAGTATCATCATTATTAATTGTTCCTTTCGCTGTAGCGTTGGTGGAACTAATGATTGCACCATTGGTAGCATTGCTTAAACTAGCAGTAAAAGTTTCTTGGTCTTCAAATAGGGCATCTGGAGTTGTTTGGACAGCAAAGATTTTAGTAGTTTCTCCCTGTGCAAAAGTCAGAGTTTCCGTTTTTGCAGTCAAGTCGGTATCACTGGCTGTATCACCTGTAGCAATAGAGGTAACTACAGTCACACTTTGTTGAGCCTGGGCATCTCCTGTTCGAGTTACAGTAAAGTTGATAGCATTTCCTTCTGATGCCTCAGCGGTAGCAATGCTAAATATGGGGGCTGGATCATCATTAGTAATAGTTCCTTGGGCTGTGGCGTTTGTAGAACTAATGATTGATACATTTGTAGGATTACTTAAACTGACAGTAAATGTCTCATTTCCTTCAAACAGGACATCTGGAGTTGTTTGGACAGAAAAGGTTGTAGTAGTCTCTCCCGGTGCAAAAGTCAAAGTTGCTGTTTTTGCAGTCAAGTCAGTATCACTGGCTGTATCACCTGTAGCAATAGAGGTAGTTACAGTTACACTTTGTGAAGATGAATTATTTCCTGTCCGAGTGACAGTGAAAATTATGATATTTCCTTCTGTTGCTGAAGCTGAGGTGATAGCAAACTGTGGTAATTCATAATTCTTCAGAATAGCTAAGGGATTACTATTCGCACTAATTAAGGTGTAATCTCCCTGGGGTGAAAGTGTAAGTTGATTTATGTCCTTAAACCCATCAACATTAACGTTTAATAAATCTTGTGCTGGATTAAAATCGGTAATTATGTTGGGACTTTGCAGATATGCAGCATTAGCTAACCAAAAGGTATCTTGACCATCACCACCTGTTAAGGTGTTACCACCAAGACCGGAGTAAATTATATCATTACCAGCATCACTAAATACTTTGTCATTCTGATCAGGGAATATTTGATCATTGCCTTCACCACCTGATAAAATATTATTACCTTGACCATCGGAGAATATTTGATCATTGCCTTCACCACCTAAAGCCGTATCATTTTCCTTAGCAAAGATTTCATCATCACCTTCACCACCATCTAGGATATTGTCACCTGTTCCTGTGACACCATCAATGGAGTCATTACCTGCTAAACCCAGGAGAGTATAACCGCTGGCAGATGCTAATAATACATCGTTTCCAGAAGTACCACTAATAGTAACAGGTAGATTATTAGGTAGTTCAATAATGCCTAATTTTTCAGGAATTGTTGTTCCTGCGACATTAAAATCATTATCATTAATCACAGCCAGAATATTGGGTGCTACTAATGCCAAACCTTCTAATTTTTCAACTCCGGTGTAACCTACTTGCGCTGCATTAACTATTAAAGTTTTGTTAGCAGCAATAATTCCAGCGGTAGTTAATTCAGCCGCGCTTAATTGTTCAATAGTCTTACCACTTGGCAAAGTAAAGTTAGCAGGATTATTGATATTAGTCGCTGTTGCTAAATCTATTTGATAGATAAGTTTATTGGAAGTATTATCACTTCTATCATCTCGTTCTACAACGGCAAATTTACCATTACCCAAGGCAACAGCATCACCAATTTTATCAGTTTTGGCATTACCACTGCCTGTAATATCATCCAAGAGATAGAGATATTCACCAGTTACCTGTTTAGAAACTATGTCAAATTCCAGAATTCGCAAATTGCGGGAATTTCTGGAAGTTGTATCAGTGCCATTATCGGGATTATCAATTGCACTTTGAATAAAAGCATATAGTTTGTTACCTTCTAATGCTATTGCTTCAAAGCCCCGATTTGCCCGTCTTTGGGCATAAACTGCTGGTAATACCTCAGTTCCAAAAGTTCCTGCGGGTTGATCTGGTTCTGTTGCTATTGCTGTTCCTTGGGGAACAAAACGATCAAGTAATTTCCCATTGACATCGAAATGGTAAATTGCGGGACGATATTCATCTACCAGCCAATAGTCGCCATTTTTCGCAATGACGATACCTTCAACATCAGCCCCTAAAGTATCATTAGGTAAGATTTGACCATTTAAATCAACCCCAATTTCATCAGTGTAAGCTGTTCCAGCAGCCCCAGCTTGGACGTTGGGAAGTCCAGTTAATGGAGTTTTACCATCTTCACGAAATAACCCAGTTCTTTTGGTAATGGTGATTTGATTAGTAGTTTGATTAAGTTCAAAACTGACTATTTCTGGTTGAAAATTGGGTAAGAAAAACGGTCTATTTTGACCTGTGGGTTCACCATTAGGACCACGATCTGTATTAGTAACAAATTTGAGATTGCCATTATCCGCTACACCTTGGAAATACAATCCAGAAAACCCACCCAAAAATATATCTTGTCCGGTGGAAGTTGTGCCTAATTTGGGTAGATTTTGAAATTCATAAGTAGTTAACTTTGGTGGGGAAGCTATTTCATAAAAGCTAACAGTATTACTAACTTCATTAGAAACTGCCAACATGGGACGAGAATTGGGACTATTTTCCGCAGAGATGAATTTTAAACCTTCAGGAGAGACATCACCTTCGGTTCTAATATACTGAACAAATTGAGGTGCAGTGGGGTTACTGAGGTTATAAACCATTACCCCACCACCCGCACGTTCTAAGCCCACAAATCCATAAGGGACATCATCAATCACACCAACGATTACACTTTCCGGTTCAGGTCCTTTATTATCGGAACGAGTATCAAATTCAGTGGCTGAACCATTATTAGCATTAAAGAATGTAGGCGTTTGTTGTTTGAGAATTTGTTCGATTTGGTCGCCACTGTCATATACTAATTTACCCTGATCATCCCAGATTGAGAAAGAACGAGCGCCGTAAGCATAAAGTTGATCAAAGTCTCCGTCTCCGTCGGTATCTCCTAGTTTATTGGTAACGGTTAAACGTCCTAAATTTTCCGGTTTTTTCAACTCAGTAGCATTAGGAAAAGCTGTAGGATCAAGATTTAAACTAGAAACTCTTGCTTCTTCGTTAAATAGTGATCCTTCATTACCAAAAGTACCATTTGCTGTAGGACGAATCCGCGCATCTCCTTCATTTGCGGTGATATAATAGGTCTTATCAGCAATTTGAAAAGAGCTAATTGCATCGGGTTGATACATCCCGAAAATTGGCCAATTTTGAATATTAATTTTACCTCCACCACCAGAAGTACCATTAACATCTCTATCACTAGCATCAAGACCATTTTCTGGTAAATTATGATTTTTAAAACCTAATGGAACAATTTTAGTAATATTAGCAGTAGCAATGTCTAAAACTGCAAAGGCGTTATTTTCTTGTAGGGTAACAAATGCAGTTTTGCCATCGGAAGAAATTGCTATATACTCTGGTTCTAAATCTTGAGCAACGGTGGCATTAAGTCCAAAAAGTCTGACTCCGGCTGATTTTAAAGTTTCTTTTTGCCCATTAAATGTCGTGAAATTTGCAGTTGTAACTTTACTATTATCTAAACTGGCAATATTTCCAGAAACATCAATGATACTAATTGAACCTTCTGGATCAATAGCATAATTTTCACTGGGTTCTCCTTCGTTGGCGACAAGTAATTTGCTACCATCCGCAGTGAAAGTGATCATATCAGGTAAAGCACCTACTGTCACTTCGGAAATTTTAGTGAGAGTTACAGCATCATAAAAAGCAATTTTACCGGGGTCGGTACTTGTATTTGCAGAAATAGCGATCGCCACAATGCTATTTCCAGTTCCTATGTCTTTTCTGACGGCTACACTTTGAATTCCTGCACCTAAGCTAGAAAGATCAATGTTAGTAACTTGAGTGGGGTTATTTGCATCAGAAACATCTACTACTTGGAGAACAGGTTTATTTGCAGATTCTCCAGTCACAAAAATGCGTTGAGATATGGGGTCAAAATCAGAAATTTCTGCGCCGCTTAATTTGATAGTACCGACATGGTTAAGTTGAATTGAATTCATAATTTTTATATTGGCAATTAGAGGTTTGTTGTTACTTAGTCCGCAATGGGTATTTTAGTCTTTTTGAGCTTTAAAAAAATCGGTAAATTCCTGACTATAAAGAGAATTTATCTCAGTTTATTTAAGGAATAAATAATTAAAGGTTAAGGAGAAATTAAAAAAATTAGAATAACAGCTTAGTGTTAACCCTATCTATGTTTAACTAAATAGCCTTTGTTTTCTAACTTTCAGTAATTTTTGTCCTATTAATTTAATCCTATTCCCGCCACCTATTATATCTGAATGTGTAACGCTTACGAGACTCAAAGAAACAGCACTCTGTAGGAATCGCTAAAAATTCAGGAAATTTAGTGTTAAACCGCGTTTACTTTGAAACCCATAGTTTTTTCTTAATTGGGTTTTATTCCCAAATCCTATACTCTTCCCCGTTCCCTGTTCCCTTTTGAAAAACTCCAGTTTTCAACTTGGACGAGGTTTAAGGGAACACCAAAAAATAAATTACCCAATTTTGTGGGATGGGCATCCTGCCCGTCCTTGATGATTAGCGGGCAAGACTTGTACTGAGCTTGTCGATAGCGCAGCGTGGCGTTAGCCATAGTATGCCCGCACTACAAGAAATTTTTGGGGATTTTATTTCTTGGAAGTCCCTAATACTGAATTAGGCAAGCAATTATTTATGATATTCCCGAAAATGCTAATGTATGACATTTAACAATGCGGCACCTGAGTTTAATAATATGTACTGAATAAAAATGACGATAAAGTTTGGCAGTCCTTATGCGACACAGTAGGATGGAGGAAAGACGGAAAGTGGTTGTATTATAAAGATATTAGTTTTGACAAAACAACAACTAAACAAAACTCAAAGCACACATCCCTGTAGCATTTGGATATGAGGGGGGTGGAAGTCTTCTCTCGTCTACATACTTGTATATCATCAGCGCATTAAGGAAAATTTTCCCATGCTTGGGCAACCAACTGACTTAACCAGCGCCTTTGTTGCCTATCTAACATTTTATCATCCGCTAATACCTGGGTAGTTAATTGATCTAAAGACTGACCCTGAGCGCGAACTACTCTAATTACACCAGCAATTACCGCAGCCACTAATTCTTCATCAACTGGCTGTTTTCTTAATGCAGATATTTCTTGGGGACTGTCTGGGATAGGATAATTCATGGTATGGGTTTAGGAAATTTACAACATGAACAATAAAATTGATAAATGATTAAAATTCTTTATGGAATCTTTATGAAGTTAATTAGCGCAGAGTTTAACCTAGTTTCTGCCTTTTTTTAATCTGTCTGAGTGAGTAGATTCGTTATGAGATATCAGAACAATATGCAAGAACTTCTTTATTTAGAAATTCCTACACCCGATACAGTATCCGTCAGCAAATGGCTACAAACAGATTTCGTTGTCGAAAATAGTCAAAAATTCATCACTCCAGATGGGTTTCGGCTGGGAAGTGCGGCTAAAAGTACCATTGCCAATAGCGTAGAACTATCTGTATTTGTGTGGTCGGTGCAGCGGACAACTTACCTAAAAGTATTCCGTTGGGGAGATAAACCTTTTCCCCAGGAGAGACGCATTCTCCAATCTCTAACGCGGAAAATTAGAAGTCGCTTTCCCAATTGCTACCCAGAACCACCTGTCATTGATCCCCAAAAATCAATTTTCGCAGAGTTAGAACCCTATTATCCTCTAACTGTCAAGTATTTTCAGAAAATGCCTAATGGAGAATATGACCTCAAGCGCGCTTACTGGTGGGAGCAAAGGTGGCGAGAAGGGGTAAGAAATCCTCAAAAGCCTCGTCAAGTAGTATTTTATCAAGGGAATAGTCAGGAAATATCACCTATCCTCTCCCCTGCTGCTAGTCCTCAGTATGACCTCATTTATATTGGTGGTGCTTTGGGGTCAATTCATGCCGCAGTCATGGCTAAATTGGGCTATAAGGTGCTGTTGGTGGAAAGATTACCTTTTGGTAAAATGAACCGAGAATGGAATATTTCCCGTGATGAAATCCAAAGTTTAATAAATTTGGGTTTGCTCACCAATGCTGAATTAGCAGAAATTATTTCTAGGGAATATAAAGACGGTTTTAATAAGTTTTTTGATGGTAATAATCCCTCTAATTTGAAATCCTCTGTTCTCCATACTCCCACAGTCCTAAATATAGCTTTAGATTCAGAAAGGTTACTGGCATTATGTGGGCAAAAACTTCAAGCTGCTGGTGGTGATATTTGGGATGAAACGGAGTTTTCCCAAGTGAATATTAGTCCTACACAAGTTACGATTAACGTTAAACATTTGCCTACTGGTAATGAACAGCAGGTGAGTGGACGTTTATTGATAGACGCAATGGGAACGGCTTCACCAATTGCTTGGCAATTAAATGGTGGTAGGGCTTTTGATAGTGTGTGTCCAACGGTGGGAGCAGTGATTGAAAAGGGCTTTGAGCCTGGGGTTTGGGATTCTGAATATGGGGATGTTCTTTACAGTCATGGGGATATTTCGAGAGGTAGACAGTTAATTTGGGAGTTGTTTCCTGGTGTTGGTGAAGAATTAACAATTTACCTATTTCACTATCATGAAGTAAATGAAGAAAATCCTGGTTCTTTGTTGGAAATGTATGAGGACTTTTTCACAATTTTGCCAGAATATCGGCGTTGTGATCTAGATAAATTAGTCTGGAGGAAACCAACTTTTGGCTATATCCCAGGACATTTTAGCGCAGATAGTAGCGATCGCACAATTGCAGTTGATAGATTAATTGCCATTGGTGATGCTGCTTCTTTGCAATCTCCGCTAGTTTTTACTGGTTTTGGTTCTTTAGTCCGCAATTTAGACCGATTAACTACTCTGTTAAATATTGCCCTTAAACATGATTTATTGAGTCAGCAGCACTTAAATAAAATTCGAGCTTACCAAAGCAATGTGGCTGTAATGTGGTTGTTTTCTAAGGGAATGATGGTTCCCACGGGCAAATTTATCGCCCCCCAAATGATAAATTCGATGCTGAATACTTTCTTTGGCTTATTAACAGATGAAACCCCAGAAGTAACTGATAATTTCATTAAAGACCGTTGTGATTGGTTCACTTTTAACCGTCTAGCTTTGAAAGCAGCTATGAAAAATCCGGCTTTATTATTGTGGATTTGGCAATTAGCTGGTTGGCGAGATTTATTACGTTGGGTTGGGAATTATGTCAGCTTTGCTCGTCATGCTTTCATCAGTGTTATTTTGGGGATATGGTTGCCGCAATTTTTGAAATGGAATCAATCTTGGTTAGAAAATCGCTTTCCAGGATTATGGTTACAATTGTTAGTAATTAACTATGCAATTACTACAGGTAGACCACGATTACCGCCGGCATTGCGTTAGTTTCATATATTATCAAGGAATTGGGGATTTTGGAGTCCTAAAACTTCTAAAATCCTTAATTTCATAACTTATTCGGTTTCAACTCCACTCTATCCCTCTTCTATGAACCGTAGATACAAAAAACGTTTGCAAACGTTCATCAGCTTCAGCCTATTTACCACCGTTCTCATCCCTTATGCCGTCACCGCTACCCCTCCACGTATCCCAGATAAAATCGTTAACTGTGAGCTTCTCGTTGTGGGTGGTGGACTCTCAGGAGTCGCTACAGCTTATGAAGGTTTACTTGCAGGACGCACAGTTTGTTTAACAGAAATAACCGACTGGTTAGGGGGACAAATTTCTGCTCAAGGAACATCTGCATTAGACGAAAGACCAACTCAACGAGATAAACAATTCTATTCTCGCGGTTATTCCGAATTAAGAAACCGCATTGAGCGCAAATATGGCAAACTTAATCCTGGAGATTGTTGGGTAAGTGATTCCTGCTTTCTGCCTCGTGATGCCCACAATATCATGACACAAATGCTCGAAGATGCGGAAAAAAAAGGTAAAGGAAAATTACAATGGTTTCCCAATACGGTAATTAAAGATCTACAAATTAGCAAAGATGGCAAAATTATTAATAACGCCATAGCAATTCAACATCAACCAGCAAAAAATCAACCACCTTTAAATACTAATACCTTATCTCAAACCATTGAAGATGCTTATAGTTATAAAAACTCATCTCGTTTGAGTAAAACTATTATTCAGTTTCTCCCCAAACAATCTCAAAATAACCCAGGAAAATGGTACATTATAGACGCAAGTGAAACCGGGGAAATTATCGCTTTAGCAGATGTTCCCTATCGGCTAGGAATTGATGCCCGTTCCTATCTTGAACCTTCATCTTCTAGCACTACAAATGATCCTTACTGTACCCAAGGTTTCACTTATACCTTTGCAATGGAGGCAACAAAAGCAGCGCAGCAACAAACAATGCCCCCATTTTATTTACAATATTCACCATATTTTAGTTATGAATTAAAACGATTAGCAAACTTTGATTTAGTCTTTACCTATCGGCGAATTTGGAGTCCCCAAAAAGGACAACCAACTACATTTAATGGGGTGAAGTTTACTGCACCCACACCAGGGGATATTTCCATGCAAAACTGGACTTGGGGAAATGATTACCGTCCGGGAACAGCCGCAGATAATCTCATTTATACTCGTCAACAATTAGAAAATTCTGGACAGCTAAAACCTGGAGGTTGGCAAGGAGGACTACGCACAGAAACCCTGCGTAAAGCTGAAGAAAAGGCATTTTCTTTTTTTTATTGGTTATATGCAGGAACTACAGATTCTCAACTAGGTAATGGTGTTAAACAACCGCAAACAAATATTCGTTTCTTAACAGGTTTAGATTCGCCAATGGGGACAGTTCATGGGTTATCTAAATACCCCTACATGAGGGAAGGAAGACGGATTATTGGCCGTCCTAGTTGGGGACAACCGGATGGTTTTGGCATTTGGGAAGTTGATATTTCTCGTCGTAATTATAATGATCAATATTATCGAAAAACTCTGCCAGTAAATATGTATCGCAGTTTAAAAGCAACTGTATCAGGTTTAGAAGCAACATCTGTAATTAGGGGGGAAATTTCCCCAGAAAAAGCTATGCGAAGAACTCGTTCCACAATTTACCCCGATGCTGTGGGTATTGGTCATTATGCCATAGATTTTCATCCATGTATGGCAAAAAGTCCAGTAGAAGCACCTGGTAATACTGAACGTGCTGGAGAAAGACGCGGTGCAGGACAAGCTTATCCTTTCCAAATTGCCCTACGGGCAATGATTCCCCAAAAAATTGATAATTTATTGGTAGGAGGAAAAAGTATTGCTACAAGTCATATTGCGGCTGCTGCTTATCGAGTTCATTCCTTTGAATGGTCTTCTGGTGCTGCTGCGGGAACTGTGGCTAGTTTTGCACTCAAACAAGGAATTGCACCCTATCAATTGGTTGATAATTTACCTAAACAAGAACCACAATTACAAATTTTAAGAAAGCTGTTGGAAGCAAATGGGAATCCTACGGCTTTTCCTGATACTTCTATTTTTAACGAAAATTGGGACGATTGGCGGTAGGTAAAAGATCCCCAACTTCTTGGAGAAGTCGGGGATCTAAATAAAGCTTAATCTGGGAGAAATTCAGAATTAAGGGTTTGTTCGCAAGTGTATGGACATATTTCGGGAAATACCTGTTGACCTAATTGAGTTTCTCTCATTGCTAATGCTAAACCTAATTCGTAAGCGGTGAGAAAAACTTCCTCTAAATAAGGTTTTAAACTAGGACTATCTTGTAAAAGTAGTTTGATTTGAATCCGTTGTTCTCGAATCGTACTCAACCAAATACTACTGCGTTTTTCTGCTTGGAATTGCCATTTTAATAGATGTCCTAGCAACACAGCTAATCTATTTCTGAATTCTTGTCTTTCTTTTCTTCCCAAGGTTTCTAATTCTTCAATTAGGTTGACAGTATCTAATGTATCCCATTGTTGAGTTTTGAGTAAATTAACCTGTTCTTGAGTCCAAGCATGAAAGTCGCTTGTATAGAGGAGAAAAGTGTTCATTTTCGCACCTATTATAGGTTTATATATTCTTAGTTCAATTGTATTCTATATCTCATATACGAAGTTATTAAAAGGTAAAATGTTAATTATTTCATAGATATAAATTAATATTTTTACACATTATCGGCTTGTGTCTGACTACTAACTCAGTCAGCAATGGATTAAACTAGTTATTTCTAATGTCAGTTTGTACAACGTCGTTTTTGGCTCATTTTTCTATGGTGACAAGACTTGCAGATGTGTACAGTATGGCTTCAGCACCGACTGTGACACCTGACCGAGTTAATCAAGTGACTCGGAAAACCTATCCTAATTACAAGGTAATTGTATTGAATGATGATTTCAATACTTTCCAGCACGTAGCTGAGTGTTTAATGAAGTATATTCCGGGAATGTCGGGGGATCTCGCTTGGGATCTCACTAATCAAGTCCACCATGAAGGACAAGCAATTGTCTGGACAGGTCCCCAAGAACAAGCGGAATTATACCACCAACAACTCCGTCGGGCTGGGTTGACAATGGCTCCCCTGGAAGCAGCCTAATCATTATGTCTAAACCCACCGATGGTAGGCTAGTTTGGAATCACTCTACCCATATTCCCGGTCTAATTCCTATTTTAGAACGTTTGTGTCGAGAGGATGGTATTGGGACGGTGACACCTGCGGTGATTGGTAGAGCTAGAGGTCATGCACCAAAAATGCAGTTGCGTGTGTCTGTACCCATTCGCGGTGGTTATAAAATCATTGCTCGTCAAGGCAAAACTGTGCAAGAGGTATTTATCCTCACAACTTTACTCCAGGAACAACTCGAAGGTGCGATTCCTACGGAGCGCTTCGCTATCGCTATTGCTATGAGAATTGCCTAAATTATGAATTTACAATGGCAAGGTTGGAGCTAAATATAGTTCTAACCTTGACTTTTGATTATTCTTCAATTTTATGAACTGCAAATTTATGTAACGGCAAACTCAAGATACAAGAAAATGTTAAGAAATATGACAAAGCTGTAGTAATTCTCAAAGTTATAATTACAGCTTCCCAATTGAATAAAAATACTTTTTCCATCCCAAAGGCGATGCAATATACTAACCAGTAAGCAAAGCTCATTGTTAAAAGACTTTGTTCTGTTTCTTGAAAATCATCTATTGCTTGATTATGATCCTTCAATAACCATAGACCAACTATACAAGCGACGGAGGAAATAGCAACTACAAACTCATGGCAACATAAATTTACCGTAGGCATTTGTCCTAGTCTCCATTTTCAATGTTTTGATATTCCTATGGAAACCTAGTCTAAAGGAATATGCCTCAGAGTTATCCAAAATAGTTACAAAGCGCAATTCCTCAACAACTTTCTTCACATACAGCAGATTTCGCTCTAATGAGATACAAACTTGAATTATGAAACTCTTGTAGTGCGGGCATCTTGCCCGCTATATATGTACCTCACAAAACCGGAAAGTGCTGTATCCCAATACTCACCTCGGAAATAGGCTATTGACTTTGTGTATTTTTGAGTGATATTTTTCATACAATGCTAACTATTTTGACAGGAATGACTGATAATCAAGGATAGTCAATCTTTTGCTAGTTCTAGTTCCATAGGTAATTCTGGTGGTAAAGGAATAGTAGCACCATCATAGAAAACAGCAGCTTTACCTTCACTTCTAGTCTCATTAACAGCGGCTTTCAGCTATTTTAATAAAATGCCAGGAACGAGACTTGAACTCGTGACACGAGGATTTTCAGTCCTCTGCTCTACCAACTGAGCTATCCCGGCAGGGGGCTTTTTCTTCACCACCGATATTGAATTTAGCATAGAAAAAAAGATAAGTCAAGGGGTTATTTAAAATAATTTTAGCTAACCTTCATTGTCAACTTCACCCAGGTAAACACAGTCACAAATACCAGAAACTGCACAAAAACAATACTCGGACCAGAAGCTAGATTAAATAACCCAGAAACCATCATTCCTGCGATACTACTGCTACAGCCGACAACCACCGATAGAATCAGAAAGCGGCTGAAATGGTGACTCATAAGTTTGGCTGTAGCAGCCGGAATTACCAAAAACGCATTTACTAATAACACACCAACGGCTTTAATCGCCACAGCTACAGCGAGGGAAAGCAAAACAACGAATCCATAACGATATAATTGCACAGGCACGCCTTGGACTTGAGCAACATCGGGATTAAGAGTTAATAAAATCTGTTGTGGCAGAGTTGATAATAAAAAAACGCTACTACCAACAAGTACCAATAGCGTCAAAATTAAATCTGTGTTATCTATAGCCAAAATATCGCCAAATAGTACCCCCATTAAGTTACCGCGATATCCTTTAATAAAACTGGTGAGAATTACACCAATTGCTAACGCCCCAGATAGCACTATACTGAGAACGCTATCACTAGCCAAATCAGTCTTATCAATTAGGTAGAGAACAACAACCCCAAAAATTAAAGTAAAAGGGAGTAACATCCAAGTAGGATTAGTGTTGAGTAACACCCCTAATGCCACACCTACCAGGGCTGCATGACCAACGGCATGACTAAAAAAGGATAATTGTCGTAAAGTAACAAAACTACCCAATAAACCGCCTAAAATGCCCATTAACACAGCACCCATAATGGCACGCTGCATAAAGGGAAATTGTAATAAATTCAGCAAATCATGATAGTTAATGGTCATATAAGAGGAGTCAGGAGTCAGGAGTCAGGAGTCAGGAGTCAGGAGTCAGGAGTCAGGAGTTCAGGAGTCAGGAGTCAGGAGTTCAGGAGGAAGAAGAAAGAAGAAAGAACAAAGAACAAAGAAGAAAGAACAAAGAACAAAGAACAAAGAACAAAGAACAAAGAAGAAAGAAGAAAGAAGAAAGAACAAAGAACAAAGAAGAAAGAAGAAAGAAGGAAGAAGAATAGTTTATTACCAATTACCAATTACCAATTACCAATTACCAATTCCCTAATGATGATGTTCATAGCGACTAAAACCTGGTCCATAAGTAGCTAAAAGATTTTGTGGGGAAAGGGCTATTTCCGGTTTACCAGAACAGACAAGAGTTTGATTTAGACAGATGACGCGATCGCAATGACGGCTTACCATATCAATATCGTGGGATACTTGCAACACTGTCCAATTCTCTTCTCGTTTTAATTCATTTAACAAAGCATAAAAATCCGTTGTTCCTTGGACATCTACCCCGGCAAAAGCTTCATCCAATACTAACAATTTTCGCCGTGTTACCAAACAATAAGCTAATAATACCCGTTTGAGTTGACCACCGCTCAGAGTGCCAATAGCCTGATTTCGCAAGCGATAAGCATCAGTACGGTGTAAAGCTGCGGTGACTGCTGCTGATGTTTCCCGGTTTTGTTGCCAAAATTTTGAGAAAAATGAATGTTTTCTATTCCCTATTCCTAAAGCCACCAATTCACTAACTGAAATTGGAAAACTGCGATCAAAAATAAAGTTTTGTGGCATATATCCCAACTGATTCTGCAAATTTCCTAGTCTGGAAATGGGGCGACCAAAAACTTCAATTGTTCCCGTACTTCGAGGAATTAAATCTAAAATAGCTTTGATTAAGGTACTTTTCCCAGCCCCATTTGGACCAACTATAGCTGTATCTGTTCCTGCTAATAATTCAAAGGAAACATCTCGCACAGCTAAATAACTACTTTGGTAGACTGTTAACCCAGAAACTTTTAATATTGGTAATGTAAATTCTGCTTGTTCGTCAGTCATGGAATTTAGGATTTGAGATGCCAATAATTTATCGTGATAGATGGGAAATAATGAGATTTTTAATATTCCTGCTACTTGCATCCAGCGGCTAAACTCTCCAAATTGGTTTTCATTGCCTTAAAATAATACTCTGGATTGGTATCACCCGTTTCTAAAGAATCCAAAGTCCGCACAGTTAACCCCAAATCCTGGGAAATGCTGGTGAGTAATTTGTTATCTAACCCTGGTTCGCTAAATAGGGCTTTAACTTGGTATTTTTTGACTGTATTCACCACTTTTTGCACGTCTGTTGGGGAAAGTTGCTTTTCAGGAATTTCTACTACTGCTAATTGTTTAATGTTATAACGTTTGGCAAGATAGGGAAAAGCATCATGAAAGGTGATAAAGGTGCAGTTTGGTGTTTGTTTAATAGTCTGCTGAAATTCATTATTTAAATTATCTAATTTCTGAACATAAGCCGCTGCATTGGTCTGATAGTTGGCTTTATTGACCGGATCTGCGATAATTAAACCATCTCGAATATTGATGATTTGCTGTTTTGCTAAAACTGGATCTAGCCAAACATGAGGATTTCCAAATTGGTGTTCGTGATCATGATCATGTTCTCCTGTTGGTGTTTTATCTATGGGGGAAATTTTATTAATAGCTTGAATACCTTTACTAGCATCAATTTCCACTAATTGGGAATTTCCGGCATTTTTAATTGTATCTGCCAAAAACTCCTCTAAGCCTAAACCATTTTTGACTAATATCTTCGCTGTAGCGATCGCTTTTACATTAGTCGGTGTCCCTTGATATTCGTGTATCTCTGTACCAGGCTTAACTAAAATCTCTACATCTGCTACATCTCCAGTTACCGCTTTAGTAAACAAATAAACTGGTAAAAATGTGGTAACTACCTTAGTTTTTGGTGATTTTTGGACTGGGGCTGGTTCTGTTTTTACAACCTCCCTACTGTTAGGATTATTACATCCATAAACTGCTGACAAAATTATTAAGGTAATCAGAGGTAAGAAATTTCTGGTTTTTCTATCTATTTTAACTTCTCTAGAACTTCTCATGGTTTGAGGTTGACAATAAAACTTCATTGGCATTATATCTTATAATGAGATCCATTCTCATATAAGTCATCAAAAAATACTACCGTATCAAGAATTACAAACTATTTGGGAATTTCGGGTAATACTGCTGTATACTGAGAATATTTCCAGTTCATAAAGATTTCTTAACTTTTTATTGTGATCAACTTAACTTAGGACTGTAGTATATTAAAAATCACTATTAATAGCTGTACTAACTCAAGTGTAGCATTATCAACTTTAAACACGGGTGTGAGGAAAAATGCAAAAATTCTGGACTTATCTAATTGCTAGTTCAACAGTTGTGAGTGGCATATTATGTATGAATGTTGTTGCAAGGGCAGAAGCATTACCAGTACCAGCAACTAATTCAGAACAACAAGTTAATAATAGCCAAGAAGAGACAGTATCTCAAGTTACTTCCGTATCTCAGTTATCCGATGTTCAACCTAATGATTGGGCATTTCAGGCTTTACAATCATTGGTAGAACGCTATGGATGTATTGCAGGTTATCCCAACGGGACTTTTCGTGGTAATCGGGCGTTGTCAAGATACGAGTTTGCAGCCGGTTTGAATGCTTGTTTAGATCGAGTCAATGAACTAATTGCTACTGCTACCGCTGATTTGACGACAAAACAAGACTTAGCAACAATCCAAAAATTGCAAGAGCAATTTTCCACAGAATTAGTCACCCTCCGGGGACGTGTAGATACAGTAGAAGCCAAAACTGCTGAGTTAGAAGCTAATCAATTTTCTACCACCACTAAGCTACAAGGGCAGGTTGTGGCAGTTGTTAGTGATGTTTTGAAAAATAAAAAAGTTAATAGTGAGGAAATAACTGATAAAAATACCACTTTAGGCACAAGAACACGGCTAGAATTGGTAAGCAGTTTCACTGGAAAAGATACACTTTTTACCAGAATCCAAAGTAATAATATCAACAACCCTGATATTAAAACCAAAGAAGGCAACTTATTTTTTGCCAATCTTCCTGGTACTACTGGTACTAATGATGTTACCATAGATGCGCTATGGTATGCTTTCCCTCTGGGCAAAAATACCCAAGTCAAACTAATTGCTAATGCTGGTGCAGCGGACGATGTTACCAGTACAGTCAATCTATTTGATGGTGATGGTGCTTTTGGGGCTGTGTCTACTTTTGGGACAAGAAACCCAATTTATGGACAACTGGGTGATAAAGGTATAGCAGTTAACCATCAGTTTGGCGATAAAATAGCCCTCAGTTTAGGCTATTTAAGTAGTACGGCTAATGACCCTACCCCTGGAAATGGCTTGTTTGATGGGAATTATGGTGCTTTAGCGCAGTTAACTGTCAAGCCAAGCGATCGCATTTCTCTTGGTTTAACTTATATCAATTCCTACAATCAACCATTACTCACTGGTAGTAATGCGGCCACATCTGATATCGTTCTTTCCGATGAAAATTTTTCTAGCAATTCCTACGGTGTTCAAGCATCTCTAGGTATTAGCAAGAAGTTTGTTCTTGGTGGTTGGGCTGGTTATACCAATAGTAAGGTTTTGACGACAAAGGGAGAAGTTGATACTTTTAACTATGCTGTTACCCTTGGTTTCCCTGATTTGGGTAAAAAAGGTAATTTGGCTGGTGTCATAGTTGGTATGGAACCAAAAGTCACAAGTTCTAACGTTGTTGGAGTTACGAAAGATCCAAATACCTCTTATCACATTGAGGGATTTTATCAATACAAACTCAGCGACAATATCACCCTTACTCCTGCTGTGATTTGGCTAACAGCCCCAGATCACAATGATAACAATGATAATGTGGTGATTGGTGCTTTAAGAACTACTTTCAGTTTCTAAGTTTTTCAGGTAACAAAAAAACCAGCCCTCCCACAGGCTGGTCAGCGAAAAAACGTTGTTCGAGTTGTCTTCTCAGTAGAGTCAAAACCAAATTGCGCGTTCCCAAAATTCAACGGGCAACTTTTCTTAACAAGATTGTAACAGGCAGTACAATTTTTTCATGAAAATATCTCAAAAAATATCTGTCTTTCGGTGAGTAGCTTTTCTATTCGAGGAAAGATGAGGGAACAGGGGAAGTTGGGGAAGTTGGGGAAGTTGGGGAAGTTGGGGAAGTTGG
>NZ_VIKY01000154.1:0-6793 GCF_009711925.1 Dolichospermum sp. UHCC 0352
TTCCTTCTTCCTTCTTCCTTCTTCCTTCCTCCTGAACTCCTGACTCGGTGACTCCTGACTCCTTGATTCCTGTTATCTATTCTTTTTAGCAACCCACTCCACTACTAATACAGCCGCAATATTTATAGCTAGAGTTAAGGCAAATAAAATTAGACCTAAATAACTTAATGCCCCAATATGTAAGCCCGGTTCGGCTTCGGCAAATTCATTGGCTAAAACTGCGGGGATATTATATGCTGGATCTAAAAGAGATAGACTGATTTGGGCGGAGTTACCAATTAGCATTGTTACAGCCATTGTTTCTCCTAAAGCCCTACCCAGAGATAGCATTGTTGCACTAACCATCCCAGAAAATGCTGCTGGTAATAAGACTCGAAAAATTGTTTCCCAACGAGTTCCCCCTAAAGCCATAGATGAGCTACGTAACTCTTTAGGAATAACCATTAAAACATCACGAGAAATAGCTGCCATTGCGGGTAAGGTCATAATGGCGAGAACAATACCTGCTGTCAACATATTGTTGCCGGCAGGGTCTTGTGTATTAAATAGTGGGATAAAATTAAATGTGCTACCCAACCATTTTTCTATGGGGACTATGAAGGGAATAAAGATGAAAATTCCCCATAAACCAATAATTACACTGGGGATAGCGGCAATTAATTCGATGACAAAGGCTATGGTAGTTTTGACTGGATTTGGTAAAAAGTCTTCACTTGTGACTAAGGCTATGGATATGCCTACGGGTATAGTTAATAAAACAGCGATCGCACTGCTGACCAAAGTTCCGTAGATGTAAGGTAATGCCCCAAAAATTTGATTCCCTGTATCCCAATCTTGTCCCCATAAAAAGCCCAATCCAAATTTATCAATAGCTGGTTGTGCTTCTTTAAAAATCACCCAGGTCATGAGAAAGAGGATAGCTACAGTAATACCAGAGAAAATATACACTAGCCATGTAAATCCCTTATCAAACCAGAAATTAACGCCACCTGTCGATCTTAAATCAATATTTCCATCACTTAAATTAGCCATGATCAATAAAAAGTTTATGAAATCTGGTACATTAGATATAAGCGTTCACCAATCAGCCCGTAGGGGTAATTCATGAATTACCCCCACCAAATTAGGATGATCAAATTTAGCTACGTAACAGTCTAGATGACGGCTGAATGCTTACGTAAAAATTACTTAACGGTGCTATTTACTGTTTGGAGAACACGGTTCACAACATCACCAGGAATTTTGGTGTAGTTGAGGTCATCATTATACTGTTGACCATCTTTGAGTACCCAGTTAATCCATTTCTTCACAGCTTCAGCTTTAGTAGGAGTGGAATATTTGTGATAAACCATCATCCATGTCAAACCAACGATAGGATAACCTTGACTGGGATCTCCGATAAAAACGCGGTAGTTACTAGGAAAAGCTACATTGGATAAAGCTGAGTTAGCAGATGCTAAAGAAGGAGCGACAAATTCTCCTTTCTTATTTTGTACTTCCGCTGAATTTAGTTTGTTTTTAGCAGCGTAGTCATATTCAACATAACCAATAGATCCAGGGGTGCTTCTCACTAAAGCAGCTACACCAGGATTACCTTTACCTTTGAGGACGTTTGGTAAAGTCCATTTGGGAGCGGTGTTAGCTCCAATTCTGCCTTTGAAATAACCACTAATAGCACTTAAATGGTTGGTGAAAATAAATGTTGTACCACTACCATCAGCGCGAACTACAAATTTAATTGGACTATTTGGTAGATTTGCACCGGGGTTATCCGCTTTAATTTTTGGATCATTCCAGTTTTTAATTTGTCCAGAGAAAATTGCTGGTAATGTGGTACGAGATAATCTCAATTTGTTGACACCAGGTAAATTATAAACAACGGAAACGGCACCACCAGCAGTGGGTACTAAGATCACACCATTCTTAACTTTAGCGATTTCATCATCTTTCATCGCTGCGTCACTACCACCAAAGTCAACTGTTCCCGCAATGGTTTGACGAATACCACCACCACTACCAATGGCTTGGTAGTTAACTTTCAAGTCGGGGTATTTTTTCTTAACTTCACGAGCATAACGTTCGTACAAAGGAGCGGGAAAGGTTGCTCCAGCACCGTTTAAAGTTTGAGCTTGAGCGATCGCACTCAACATTGGACTCAATGCAACAGCCCCGGTTATGACTGAAGTGGCAACAACACGATTCAAAATGGTGGATAAAAAAGCCATACTGCCTCTTAAGTTTTTAGAAATACTTACTTAGGGAATTACATCCTGGTATTAATTTGATACTAAATAGTTAAGAGAAGATTAAGAAACGAACAATCTCAGTTTAAATTCAATTTAAACATTTAATTTTAAGTAGTCGGACAAAATTAAATTCACTCGTTGAGAGAGGGAACAGGGAACAGGTAATTGGTAATTGGTGATTGGTAATTGGTAATTGGTAATTGGTAATTGGTGAAAACTATTCTTCTTTCTTCTTCCTCCTTCCTCCTGAACTCCTGAACTCCTGAACTCCTGAACTCCTGAACTCCTGAACTCCTGACTCCTAATTCTATAAAATATCCTAGCAGTGTTATGTAAATAAACAGTCTGCTAGGAATACGTGGTATTATTTGCCATGTTTGAGCGGATTAGTATTTATTTATTTGCATAACAATACTTTTTTATCCCTAACCACAATAAACAAAAAAGGTGATAAATTGGTTAAGATAATTCATGTAAATGGTTAATTTGTGATTAAAATCAGAGTCCAAGATTGCTAACGGATGTATTTTTTTTGGTAATCTAAACTGGCACTTTCACGGGTTTTCATAGTCATGACAACCTTGACTGTGGCAAAACAAGTGATTAAAGAGAATTTTATGGCGCTCATAGTTCAAAAATACGGTGGTACATCAGTTGGTTCAGTTGAACGGATTCAAGCTGTTGCGACTAGAGTTAAAAAAACGGTCAAAGCTGGAAACTCTGTAGTAGTAGTGGTTTCAGCGATGGGTAAAACTACTGATGGGTTAGTGAAACTAGCTCATGATATCTCTAAAACTCCTAGTCGTCGGGAAATGGATATGCTGCTTTCTACGGGAGAGCAAGTTACTATTGCTTTACTAAGTATGGCATTGCAGGAAATTGGTCAACCAGCAATTTCGATGACTGGCGCTCAGGTGGGCATTGTTACCGAAGCAGAACACTCTCGCGCTCGGATTTTACATATTGAAACTGAACGCTTAATGCGGCAAATTAATGGCGGCAAAGTGGTTGTGGTTGCCGGGTTTCAAGGAATTAGCAGTACAGAAGAATTAGAAATTACTACTTTGGGACGTGGTGGTTCTGACACTTCCGCAGTGGCAATAGCCGCTGCTATCGGTGCAGATTTTTGTGAAATTTATACAGATGTCCCCGGAATTTTAACTACAGATCCGCGCCTTGTTCCCCAAGCTCAATTATTGACAGAAATCACTAGTGATGAAATGCTGGAATTGGCTAGTTTAGGGGCGAAGGTATTACATCCCAGGGCTGTGGAAATTGCCCGCAATTATGGCGTTCCCCTGGTGGTACGGTCGAGTTGGACAGATCAGCCGGGAACTTGGGTAACAACGCCTCCAAGGCAAGATCGGGCGTTAGTGAATTTAGAATTAGCTCGACCTGTGGATGCTGTGGAGTTTGATATTCAACAGGCTAAGGTGGCTTTATTGCGTGTTCCTGATAGACCAGGGATAGCAGCCCAGTTATTTGGGCAAATTTCCCAGGAAAATGTTGATGTGGATTTAATTATTCAGTCTATTCATGAAGGTAATACTAATGACATTGCTTTTACAGTAAATACTTCAATATTAAAACGGGCGGAAGCAGTATCATCGGCTATAGCACCGATATTTAAAAATCAGCATAGTTCAGATGAAGCGGAAGTAATAGTAGAAAAAGATACTGCTAAAGTGAGTATTGTCGGGGCGGGAATGATTGGTCGTCCGGGGGTAGCAGCGCAGATGTTTAAAACTTTGGCTGATGCTGGTGTAAATATTCAGATGATTTCTACCAGTGAAGTTAAGGTGAGTTGTGTTGTTGATGCGGTAGATTGCGATCGCGCTATAGCTGCCCTCTGTCACACCTTTGAAATTAATTCTTCCTCTACTGCTTTAGCTTCTCCTGGTGCTAATACCCCTGCTGTGCGTGGTGTTGCGCTGGATATGAATCAAGCGCGAATTGCGATTCGGCAAGTACCAAATCGTCCGGGTATGGCCGCCAAATTGTTTGGATTTTTGGCAGAATATAATATCAGTGTGGATATGATTATTCAATCTCAACGGTGTCGAATAGTAGATGGTGTTCCCCGTCGAGATATTGCCTTTACTGTAGCGAGAATGGACGCAGAAAATGCCCAACAGAAATTACAGCAAGTTGCAGCGGAGTTTGATTGGGGTGAGGTAGTATTAGATCAGGCGATCGCTAAGGTGAGTATAGTTGGTTCTGGGATGGTGGGACAACCAGGGATTGCTGCCAAAATGTTTACAGCTTTAGCCAAAAATCACATCAATATTCAAATGATTGCTACTTCAGAAATTAAAATTAGTTGTGTTGTGGGAGAAGATGAAGGGGTGAAAGCTTTGCAAGTTATTCACTCAGCTTTTGATTTGGCTGGAAGTGAAAAATTTGTAGTTCCAGTCTGATTTTTCTTTTAATTGCAGCATTCGGAGAAATTTCCGGGTGCTACAGTTTTTGGCCATGGTTAAGATTAGGAACAAGCATTTTAAAGTCTCACGCAAAGGCGCAAAGGCGCAAAGGAAGACAAAAAATATAAGTACAAGAATAAATGAACGCAGATGAATTAATGAATTTCATGATTGTGTGCTGTTCTATTTCTTGTTAATAGGATTTACCATCACTACCAAAGTATTCTCGATAAGCACAAACTTGATTGTCTCGAATATCAAAAGCAACTGCAACCCGATTTTTATAAGGATTGCCAAATAAGTTACCTTCATCCCGAAATTCAAAAATCACGGTTTTTTCATTGCTAGTAATATTGTCTAAAGAAGTAATCTTAATTCCTGGTTGAAAAGCTTCAGAAACATATTCAAAAAACTCTTTTGCGCGTTCTTTGCCCGTATTTAACCCGTGAAATTTTCCCATAGGAAACCAAAAGGTAAAATCATCCGTTAGCATATCTAAAAATGCTTGCCAATTACCAGTTTCTAAGCCTTGTGTAAAATAGACAAATGCTTGTTGAGCAATTCTTAAAGTGTTTTCTGATTCTGTCTTCATCTATTTATTCCTGATTGTTCATAATTTACCACGCTAACAGCGTGGTAATCAAAATTATGCCAGTCTGCGTTTAACTTCTTCTGGTAAATCTGCCAAAGCTACTTCAATTTGTTCACCACTTTGCAAATCTTTCAATGATGATTTTTGTGCTGCTGCTTCTTCCGCACCAATAATTACACAAAATCTAATACCCTGTTTATCTGCGGCTTGAAATTGTTTACCTAAAGGGCGTTTTTCAAAGTTAGTCACAACATTAATTCCCCCTTGACGTAACTGTTGAGATACTTGTAAATAAACAGGCATTAAATCCTCTTGCATATTCACTACTACCACTTGAGTAGGAGTTGCAGATAAAGTATTGAGAATACCCGCTTTTAACAACCTGCTAATTAACCGAGTTAAACCAATAGAAATACCCACACCAGGCATTTTTTCACCGATAAATGTTCCCACTAATTCTTCATATCTACCACCAGAACAAATACTCCCCAAAGCTGCATGACCTAATAAGGTAGTTTCATAAACTGTTCCAGTATAGTAATTTAAACCACGAGCAATAGATAAATCAATACAGAAACGTTTATCAGCAACTCCTAAATTTCTAACTCCATTAATTACAGTTTCTAATTCAGTTACTCCTAAATTAAATTGTTCTGCTTCTGGCAAATTCTCAGCCAGGTGTTTGAGTTTATCTAAAACATCATCAATACTACCATCAATTTTCACAAACTCAATAATTTTTTCCGTTTGTTCTGAGGAAATACCTTCTGTCTCTAACTCTTGTTTAACTTTAGCTTCGCCAATTTTTTCCAAATTATCAATAATACTAATGCAGGTTTTAATTTGGTTTTCAGCAACTCCTACTGATTGGAAAAATCCTGTCAGGATTTTGCGGTTATTAATGCGAATAACAAAATCACCAATATTAATCTTTTCAAATATTTCCGTGATAATTGCGGGCATTTGGGCATCATAAAGTAAACTCAGTTTACCACGAGCAACTACATCTATATCACATTGCCGAAACTGTCGAAATCGTCCATCTTTTGCCCGTTCACCCCGAAATACCATATCCATTTGATAACGAGCAAAAGGAAAAGTTAATTCATTTAAGTGACGAGCAATATAAGCAGCAAAAGGAACAGTTTGATCAAATTTCAAAGCTCTTGCTTCTGAACCTGTTTCTCCAGATTTATCCTTTTCTGCTTGGCGATTTGGTGGTAAAATTGGCTCAATACCATAAATAATATTGTCACCTTGATTACCTTTAGCTTGTAGAACTTCTAACCTTTCCACTGCTGGGGTTTCAATGGGTGTAAAACCATAACTTTCAAAAACTTTGCGAATAATATCTAGTAAATATACTTCAAGACGCTTTTCACTAGGCAGAAATTCAGGAAATCCGCTCGGAGTAGAAAAGTTAATTTTGTCACTTTTAGTCATGTTTTTACCTTAATAAATGGGAAATTAACCACAGACTATTATCTTATCTTTTATTTACAGCACATAAGAGGATGTTTGAAAAGTATCAGAAT
>NZ_VIKY01000155.1:0-24584 GCF_009711925.1 Dolichospermum sp. UHCC 0352
ATCTTCCAAATGCTTCGCCCCTACTAACAACTGACAACTGACAACGGACAACAGACCAAAATTACTATGACCGGAAAGGAATTACGCCAACTGTTGATTGATAAATGGGGACAACCTTATGATGTCCAGTTTCGCCGCACTCAGGGCAAAATATTTCTACAAATCATGTGGAAATACTTTGGACAAGCCTCTTTCCCTTTAAGCGAAACAGATTACCAAGATCATCTTGACAGCATTGCTAATTATCTCAATGCCTTGGGAGGAATACAACAAGTACAAACTTTCATTCTAGAAACCAAAGAGCGTCCCCGTCTTGGTAAAGCAGTTAGTATCCCCCTGGACTTAGGTGAACGCGCTTCAGAATGGATCGTTTAAAAATTAGGCAATAGGTAATAAGGTGTTACTCCTAACTCCTGACTCCCAACTCCATAACCTTAAACTGAAGATATAAAAAAATTAACGGAAATGACTAATATATCTGTTACTATCTACACTTATTGTACTAGGTCAACACGGTATTAATCAAGCTATGATTATGGGACGGTTTTAGAAGCCTGGAACGCTCTGGGTAAATTATGTTAATTTTTACGAGATGCTACGAGAACACAGTGCAGGGGACGTAAGCTGTGCGAATTCCGCTTGATTATTACCGAATTCTAGGATTACCGTTGGCGGCCAATGAGGAACAATTGCGACAGGCATACAGCGATCGCATTGTCCAATTGCCCCGACGGGAATATTCGACTACATCTATATCTTCTCGCAAGAAGCTGATTGAAGAAGCTTATATGGTTTTATTAGATACCGACGAGCGCAAAGCCTACGATCAGCTTTATCTAGCTCACGTTTATACTCCTAACAAAACTGCTGATCAAGTTCCACAACAAACCCTAACAGATAATAACTCCAAAGATCAAGATGCTCAAAGTCTCAGCATTGAAATCACCCCAGAGCGATTAGTTGGCTCTTTGTTAATCCTCCAAGAACTAGGAGAATATGAATTAGTATTAAAACTTGGTCGCCCGTACCTAGTTAATAAACCTAGTTCAGTTAGTCTGAAAACAGGTCATCGTGCTACCCAAATAGAAATTCCCGAAAACCCTGACTTACCAGATATTATCCTCACCGTCTCCCTAGCTTGCCTAGAACTAGGACGGGAAGAATGGCAACAAGGTCACTATGAAAATGCCGCCGTATCCTTAGAAACAGGTGAAGAATTATTAGCACGAGAAGGCTTATTTCCCAGCGTCCGCGCTGAAATGACCGCTGATCTTTACAAACTGCGTCCCTACCGCATCTTGGAACTATTAGCACTACCACAAACACAAATTCCCAAACGTCGGCAAGGATTAGAATTATTACAAAGTATCTTAGAAGATCGTGGCGGTATTGATGGTACAGGCAATGATCAATCAGGATTAAATATAGATGACTTTTTACGATTTATCCAACAAATTCGCCATTATTTAACAGTCGCAGAACAGCATAAACTCTTTGAATTAGAAAGTAAACGCCCCTCAGCCGTGGCCACATATTTAGCAGTATACTCCCTAATCGCCAGAGGTTTTGCCCAACGCCAACCAGCATTAATTCGCCAAGCCAAGCAAATGTTAATGCAATTAGGCAAACGCCAAGACGTGCATTTAGAACAATCGCTTTGTGCTTTGCTAATGGGACAAACCGAAGAAGCCACCCGTGTTTTAGAACTAAGTCAAGAATATGAAGCCTTAGCTTTTATTCGGGAAAAATCCCAAGACTCACCAGACCTATTACCAGGACTATGTTTATATAGTGAACAATGGTTACAGCAAGAAGTATTTCCCCATTTTCGGGATTTAGCAAAACAGCAAGCCTCTTTAAAAGATTACTTTGCCGATAGACAAGTACAAGCTTATCTAGAATCTTTACCTACCGATGCCCAAATTACTAATGAATGGTCAGTAATTAATCATCAATCCTTTCCCCAACCAGATATTAATAATTCTCGTTACCATACTAATAACACCACACAAACACCGCAACATCATCAACCCGTCAATCCTGAGTTACCACAAACCCAGCCTCGACCTCAACCTGAATCTACCCAAGTTTCCATACCGAGATGGAATCATCCACCAACAAATGCAAATGCGGGAAATCAAACATCACAAATACCCTCAACAGCAGCAACCCCGAACCTAATACCACATCAAACCAATGGTACTCCGACCACAGCAACAAACCACCAACCCCCCAAACGCAGAAGACGTAAACCTACTGCTAATAACCTTTCCCAGCGATTCATCCAGTCTCAAACTAATTTTCTCAGTAGTCTAGATCCAAAAACACGCTTAGTTTGGCTAGTTTTCTTCTCATTGGGAGGAGTATTAATTTTTTCGTTATTAGTATCAACAACTTTTGGCTTGGTCAAAAATATCTTCTTTCCCAGTGCATCATTCCAGGGAGAACAGTTAGCAATACAACTAAATCAACCACCAATCACCATTCCTGACCCCAACAGCGAACCTGAATCAAGCACCGAAGAACTGACCAAGGAGACAGCAAAAGAAGTAATTGAAACTTGGTTATCAGTCAAAACCTCAGCTTTAGGGCAAAAACATGACATTGATGGTTTAAAGGAAATTTTAACAGGTGCAGTTTTATCACAATGGCAGTCAGTAGCCCAGCAAGAACAAGAAGAGAAACGCTATCGCCAATATAAACATAATGTAGAAATAGTAGCTGTTTCTAAAAAAGGTACAGATAAAGATTATGTATCTGTAGACGCTAAGGTACAAGAAGTTACCCAGTTCTATCAGAATAGTCAGCAGAAAAAGTCTTCTAATGAAAACTTGCGCGTTCGCTATGATTTGGTTCGCAAAGAAGGTAAATGGCTGATTCAGCGAATGTCAGTAATTCAGAATTTTTTGTAATTGGTCAGTTGTTAGTAGGGGCGAAGCATTTGGAAGATAAATTATCGGTCATTGCCAAAAATAGTTCTCCAAATGCTTCGCCCGTACAGTTGTTCGTTGTTAAATCTACTCTTTTCCATGTTCCCTGCCCTCAATGTCATCAAACCTTGACAGTAATCCTCTATCTGAGATCACTATATTAAGATTCCATGACAAACTGATCCCCGCAAGGCTGATAACTACGTGAAATATAGTAAAACCTATCTTTAGACCCCTTGATCCCTAGATAGTTTTACTGGTTAATATTTACTTAACAACTTTTGGCAATCCCAAAGAAATGCAAAACAACGGCATAACTAGGAATTTCGATGAGTTGGTATCTTAATAAAAAACAAACAGTAAACAAATTTAAAACTGGAGACAAACCAGGAGTCAGGAATAAAAAAATCTGGGTAGATGATATTTCATCAAAATTTTTTTAACCCGGAAAAAATAATTTACCTTGTAAACTACTGGAGTCCAAATCAATGGCAAAAGAACGGCCACCGCTAGAAGAGATGACCCTACGGCAATTACGCAAAGTTGCCAGTGAATTCTGTATATCTCGCTATAGCAGAATGCGGAAATCGCAGTTATTAGCATCAATTGAAGAAGTTCAGCATAGTAAGTTCTCGCTCAGTTCATCCCCTAATCTGGAGGCACAAGAAACCGTGGAAGCAGCAAAATTTGAGTTAGGTCAAGAAGATCGGACTGGTGGTTCTCTCGCTGATGTTGATGAAGCACTAGCAGATTTACCAGCTGGTTATGGTGACAGTCGGATTGTTCTGTTACCTCGTGATCCTCAATGGGCTTACACTTACTGGGATATTCCTAACGACCATAAAGAAGCACTGCGTCGTCAAGGTGGACAAACCCTAGCTTTGCGGATTTATGATGTCACTGATGTTGATCTAGATTATCAAAGTCCCCACAGTATTCAAGAATACCCTGCTGATGAACTAGCGAGAGAATGGTATTTGCCAATTCCCGTGAGCGATCGCGATTATGTGATAGATGTTGGTTATCGCACCGCTGATGGTGGTTGGTTAGTATTAGCACGTTCTGCGAGAGTACATATTCCCCCCGTTTATCCTTCCGATTGGATTGAAGATGTCTTCATCACCGTAGACTTTGAAGAAGACCTGCGTGCTAAGACTTTCTACGAACTAGTTCCCCCATCTAAGAAATTAGCAACTGCTGCTGCTGCGACTGCGGGTGGTGGAAATCCCATTTACGAACAAATCTTTGGTCTAGCAGAATCCGCTGAAGCTCAACGGGTAGCAGGTTCTATCTTCGGTTCTATGCAGCACGTCCCCGGTTCTGCTGCTCCCGAACAAGCTCTCAGTTCCTACGTTTTCCCATCTGGTGTGGGTATGTGGGCTGTTCCTACCGTATCTGGTTTAACCATGTCCGGTGTGGGAATGTCCGGTTTCTCCGCTTCTGCTGTTCCTGCACGTCCTCGCAAATTCTGGTTAGTTGCTGACGCTGAATTGATTGTTTACGGTGCAACTGAACCTGATGCAAATGTTACCATTGGTGGTCGTCCAATTAAACTCAATTCCGATGGTACATTCCGCTTCCAAATGTCCTTCCAAGATGGTTTAATTGACTATCCAATTTTAGCTGTTGCGGCTGATGGTGAACAAACCCGTTCTATTCACATGAAATTTGAGCGGGAAACACCTTCTCGTCATACTAATACTAAAGATGAAGCTGTTCTGGAATGGCTGGCATAATATTTGTATCTGAAAATTAACCATAACTGTAATTGTTAATTTTACCCGCTATAGGAATACTATAGCGGGTTTTTTACTGAAAAAAATAAACAACTTTAGCTCACATTCCGACCTCAACTGTCACAATTGTTAATGACTGGAAGAAAAATATAAATTAAGAATAAATATGGAAGATTTGATTTATAAGATAGTAGAATAGGGGACAGATAAGCTGCACCTAAGAGAGGAAGGGAAATTGGAAGAACTCAGGGCGGTATTGGAACTAGCTACAGAAGAGGAACTACAGGACTTAACAGCAATTCTGTTTAGTCGCAAGTTTAACCCCTTAGATTATGTTCACACACCCGAACCCATTGCAGTACAAAGCCAAGATCGTCAAACTTGGTTAGATACAATAGAAAATCGCTTTCGTTTTTTAGCTGCTGACGGAATGACAGTATTACGGGGACGTACTGATCAAGTAACTTACAGACAAGCCCTAATTCAAGTATGCAAATATTTGAAAATTCACTATTATCAAGATCTAACAACAATTGATTTAGAAGCAGAAGTATTTTTGCATCTCTTAGGAAAGGTTTGGAAAAAACTACCAAAACAGGAAAAACAACAACTAACTATTAATGTTCAACATCAATTAGCACAATCAAAACTTAAACAACCATTACCATTATCATTGCAACGTGATCCTTTAGGATTAATATTTAAAGGTGGTAGTGCCTTGGCTGTAACGTCTGTAATCCAACCTTTTGTTCTCCAACAAATCGCCCGTCAATTTGCTATTCATTTAGCTACTTATCAAGTAGCGAAAGAAGCCACAATTACAGGTACAGGATTAGCAACCAAACAGTTTCAAAACTATGTAGCTTTACAAATGTCCCGTCGAGGTATGACTATGAGTGCAGCCCGTTATGGTGCGGTTCGCAGTGCGTTTGCTTTGGTCGGTCCAGTCATGTGGGCTTGGTTTTTTGCTGATTTAGGTTGGAGAGCGATCGCCACAAACTATGGCAGAATTATTCCTTGTGTCTTCACCCTCGCGCAAATTCGTCTTACCCGTACAGAATGTTGGGAAATAGCTTAAACAAAACTTTTTATCATCCAAATTCCCGCTTACAAACCCCTTGGAATTGGTTGCAATTTGGACTATTATCTTGCCCCCTGAGTCCATTTTTGGGCGGTATTTCTATCGTCGTGGCATCATTGTTAACTTGGCGAAAACAATCGCGGCTTATTAGCAATCGGCCAATTCACAAGGGATTTGCTCTTTTGAGTATCTTACTACTCATTACTACCGGATTTGCCTATCATAAATTAGATGCTTTTTTAGGTTTATTCAACTTCATCCCCTTCTTTTTCTTTTTTACAGGACTAACTTCCCTGATGCAAACACCCAACCAATTACGACAAATTTCTTGGATCATGGTGTTTGGTTCTGTACCTGTTTTAATCATCGGTTTTGGGCAATTATTTCTCGGTTGGAATTTCCGATTTCAGGTTTTATGGATTGTCTTTGATTGGATAGTTGCACCAGAAAAATCATTATCAGGACGCATGGCTTCTAACTTCATGCACCCAAATACCTTAGCCGCATACTTAGTAACTATCTTTATTTTGGGTTTAGGTTTATTGCTAGAAAACTATCACAAACTCAAGCAAAAAAATCGCCTGATTATCTTCTTAACAATTACGGTATTTGCTAATTTTATCGCCTTGATATTAACCAATTCTCGCAATGGTTGGGGAATAACTATTTTTGCCTGTTTAGTTTATGCTTTATATCAAGGTTGGCGATTAATTGTTGCTGCTGTTGTCAGTATTACAAGTTGTTTTTTCTTAGCAGCTTTTGCACCTTCACCTATTGCCCAATTTTTCCGCCTTTTTGTTCCCTACGGCATTTGGGCGCGGTTAAATGATGATATGTTTCCTGATAGACCGCTGGAATTAATGCGGAAAACCCAATGGGAATTTGCCTGGAATTTAACTCAGCAACATCCTTTAACTGGTTCAGGTTTACGCAGTTTTAGTGGACTTTATAAAACCCAAATGCAAATTGATGTCAACCATCCCCATAACCTATTTTTAATGCTGTCTGCGGAAACTGGGTTAATTACTACTTTGCTATTTTGTGGTTTGCTGGCTTGGATATTAATTGCAGCTAGTCAAATTTTATTTAACAATAAGAATAAGATCCCCGACTTCTTAAAGAAATCGGGGATCTCTGCATCTATAGAAGCAGAAAATCGCCTAATCTTCTTTAGTTATCTAATTACTTTTATAGGGTGGATATTATTTAATACCGTTGATGTTACCACATTTGATATTCGGTTGAATACTCTCTCTTGGGTTTTTGTTGCTGCATTGTGCGGAGTTATGTATGAATATCAATCACGTCAAACAAGTAGGTAGACTGGGGAAAACCCAAATGTGTAAAGCAATCTTAACAAGAGGATTAGTTGTGAGGAAAGGGGTAATTAACAATTATCAATTACCCCTTTCCCCATTAAAATCTAAGCATTAAGCTTTTGCAAAATTTTCAGCGACAAAATCCCAGTTCACCAAATTATCTAAGAAATTCTTGATGAATCCAGGACGAGCATTTTTGAAGTCAATGTAATATGCGTGTTCCCAAACATCAATGGTAAGCAATGCTTTTTTACCATGTGCAAGGGGGTTTTCGGCGTTAGGGGTTTTCATTACCTTGAGTGTGCCACCATCATCAACCAACCAAGCCCAACCACTACCGAATTGAGTTGCAGCAGCAGTAGAAAATTCCTCTTTGAATTTCTCAAAGCTACCAAAATCCTGTTCAATTTTAGCTGCTAATGCGCCTGTAGGTGCGCCGCCACCTGCTGGTTTCAAGCAATTCCAGAAGAAAGAGTGATTCCAAACTTGAGCCGCATTGTTGAAGATTCCAGCCTTAGCAGAGTCACCAAAAGCAATTTGAATTACTTCTTCCAAAGACTTATTAGCTAATTCTGTACCATCAACAAGCTTATTCAAATTATCTACATAAGCTTTATGATGCTTACCATAGTGATATTCAAAGGTTTCCGCTTTCATGCCATAGGATTCTAAAGCATCAGAAGCAAAAGGTAAAGCTAGTTGGGTAAATGCCATTGTGTGAGATCTCCTCTCTTTACTGTTTTCTAGTTGAAAGCTATTGCCAGAGCTAGGCAAATTACAGGTTTCGTATTCAGGAATTTTATACAAAACTTAACATTATTATTCTACTACCAAACTGAAAATTCCCAGCAATTAGTTTATAAATAAAGCAAATTTCATCTATTTAGACCAAACTCCTAACTTCCCTCTGTTGCCTCTGCACCTGAAGCGTGAGAAAAAAGCCCAGTCTAAAATATATAATGATTAACTCAGACTAATATCCATCTCAAGATAGATGAATCAATCTGCAAATAGTTTAGGATGTAGTTCAAAGCAATAAAATCTAATAATGGTGAGTCCGTCGGCACTCACCACCATTTTCAACTCAAAAATTCCCGAATTACCAATGGGATAGCCGTTGATTGTAGTGGCTAATAATTTGTGCTGCTACTTCAGAAGCTGTTAAACCATCAGTTTGTAATTCAATCGCATCAGCCGCTTTTTGCAAGGGGGAAACCTTGCGAGTGCTGTCTTTCAAGTCCCGTTCAGCAATGTCCCGTTCTAGTTGTTCTAAACTAACTGCGGGTTGGTCTTGCTTTTGAAAGTCTTGCTGACGACGACGCGCTCTTTCACCCACAGAGGCGGTTAAGAAGATTTTAATTTCCGCATCTGGGAAAACATGAGTGCCAATGTCCCGACCTTCCGCCACTAAACCGCCACGTTGTCCCCAGCTTTGCTGTTGTTGAACCAATGCTTGACGCACAGTGCTTTGAGCAGCGATCGCTGATACTTGAGAAGTGACTTCAACTGTGCGAATTTTCTGAGTGACATCAATATCATTAATCTGGACTCTGACGGGAGATTGCAGGCTTTGACTGGGAGTCAGTTCAATTTTACACCCAGCAACTAATTCAGCAACAGCACAATCATCATCAATGGCAATCCCCTGTTCCAGCACTAACCAAGTAATCGCCCGGTACATAGCGCCCGTATCTAAATAGACTAAACCTAACTGATGTGCCACTTGGCGAGCGACGGTAGATTTACCAGCACCAGCCGGACCATCAATAGCAATGATTGGTTGGCGTAGTCCGTCGTTGCCATCGCGCAAAATCGTATTGTCAATTAACCGTGTAGAACCAAGACGAGCAGCGATCGCCAACATTCCTTCATCCTCAACTTTTTCTAAAAACATCAACGTATTCGGTTCAACCAATTCAATATATTCCAAGCTGATATTGCTAACTTTTGCGATTTCTTGCCGCGTTAATGCTATGAGTTCACCACTGTCACGAACGCCAGCCCGAAACGCCGCCTCAGCTTGCCGTAAACCTTTAAATAACACCGTTGCTTGCTCTTTTTCTGTAGCCGTCAAATATTGATTACGAGAACTTAAAGCCAAGCCGGACAATTCCCGCACTGTAGGACAAGCAACAATTTCTACTGGCAAATTTAAATCAGCCACTAACCGTTTAATAATTGCTAGTTGTTGACCATCCTTTTGTCCAAAGTAAGCTCGGTCAGGTTGTACCAAATTAAAAAGCTTGGTAACAATCGTTGCCACACCTTGAAAATGACCCGGCCGAAAATTACCACACAAACTATATATCATATCAGATGGCGGGATCACTTGTGTCACCTGAGTTGCTGCTATATTCTTCCCAGGGACACCAATTTCCTCCGGAGTTGGGGCAAAAATCACATCAACTCCCGCCTGTTCACAAAATTGTCGGTCTTGCTCTAGAGTGCGGGGATAGCGTTGATAGTCCTCATTTGGTCCAAATTGCAGGGGATTGACAAAAATACTGACAATCACCGTCGAATTTTCCTGTTTAGCCCGTTCAATTAAACTTAAATGACCTTGATGTAAACCCCCCATAGTTGGCACTAAACCAACTGCTGTGGGAGACCAACTGGTTTGTTCATCAAGTCCGAGATCCTCTGGTAGCCTAAGATGGCTTGGCCAGCGACGGCGATTTAAATAGCAGCGTAAGGCTACAACTGTTGTCAGCACAAGCACAAAATACCCCTAGTTCCAATAATCCTTTCCCCCGTTAGTGTATATCTGATAGCGCGGCGTGGCGCAAAGGATAATTGGGGGATAGGAGGGACGAACCAGGGGAATTTAATAGTGAAGAGCGAAAAGAGAGTAGGAATGAGGAAACGGGTTATTTTCCTAAAACCTCAAGACTGACTGGAGCAATGCCACTGCCGATCATGCCTAATAGCCGGGCAGCACCAGCGGAAAGGTCAATAATTCGACCCCGGATGTAGGGACCTCTGTCATTGATTCGCACGACGACAGAGCGACCATTCCGGGTGTTAGTGACACGGATTTTTGTCCCCATGGGCAAACTCCGGTGAGCCGCAGTTAATCCTTCGGGATTATATCTTTCACCACTGGCGGTTTTATTGCCAGAGCCATCATATCCGTACCAAGAGGCTATCCCTTGAAAACTGAGATTGATATTTCTAAAGGCAATCTTTTGCGGTAGACTGGCTCTGGAGACTGATCTATCTACTGGTAAGTTGGCAATTGCTTGAATAGGAGATGCGTTACCTATAAGTCGCCGCAGTCTATTAGTTGCTTGTAAGGCATCTTGGGCAAGATTTTTGGTACTATCTGCTAATATTGTGACTTTATTGACTTCTACCAGTTCTTGACCGTCAATAGTAATGGTGTAGCGATCTGCCGACGGTTGTTGAACGATGAAGCCTGGCTTTTGGGCTTTATTGTTAATTGTGGAGTTATCTCCTGTTTTCCAACTGACGGTAATCTTACTTGCGTCTACATTTTTTTCGATCAGTTCATTGATTCTAGCGGCTATGACACTAGCTTTTTGAACTGGATCATTGTCAATGGATCTAACTTTTTTGTTAAAATTGACTACATTCCCAGTATTGCTAAAACTGGTAACTTTGGCGGAGTTGGTAGCAGTCCGCGGGTAAAAATTTAAATTCTCGCCATTGCCGATTACTCCAACTTTTGTTTTGCTGTTAGTAACTGGGTTAGAACCCAAAAAGGTGAGAACGGGAATATCCCGAATATAAAGAGTTGCTGCTTGTAAGCCGCGAATACTGTGAGGATGAATTCTGGTAATCACAGGATTGGAAATGGGGCTTTCTGTCTGGGATTGGTACTCTCCTACTTTGACTGCATCATTCACAGATGATGCTTGGCTAGTTGGGGAAATTCCCGCAATGGTTTGAGTTCGACCAACTGAGGGTAGACCCAAAACAGCTAGAAATACGGCAACTGTAGTCCACAAATGTCTTTGATTCATGCGTCCGATTTTAAAGCGACTATAGAACTTAAGTTTTATTTAGCTAGTACATCACGGCGTAAATAAAGCAACCATATTCAATCGCCAAAAAGCTTACTGTATATTAGTTTTGACTTTTGACTTTTGACTTTTGACTTCCGCCCTGCGGTACTAGGGTTTTTCACTTGATGAATAGTGATCCCCTTTGGAAACTCGAACCCGTTCCGCTTTCACTTTGCGTTTTGTAACTCGAATACATTAGCATGAATTTTTGGGCTTGGGGATCAGGGTTTTAGCGGAAGTCTGAAAGAAATGCTTAAATTTACGGTTGAGCTTGAGCTTGTAAACCGTGTTCAAGTCAGGATTTTGGCTATGTAACGTTTTTTTGGGAAATTTCCAGATTTTCCTAGGGAAACTTCATGTTGGCTGATCACATAATTCAACGGTTACTCCCTAACATTTATCCTCAGTAGTTGTAAATTATTAAGTATTGAAAAATGATCAAGTCAATTTGCGTTTAGATAAAATTTTACTTTCAATAATTTGATTGTTAGAAGCTAAAATTAGCGCAAAAACAATCTCTCTAAAGATTTTATTTGCAAAATACTTTGGTTGTTTCGCTCAAGGATGATAGTTTTTGACCTACATTTTAAATAAGTAAATACTATTAAGTATTTAATTTTATAAGTATTAATTATTACAATAATTACTCAAGCAATAAAAGTGATTTATCTCCAGTAAGTATTTATTCTTATCCTGAGATAAATAATTAATGAGACAATGAAAAGAGTGGTCAGCGCGTATATATGAGCATTTTAGGTATAAGAAACTACCCTATAGTAGCTTTTACCGTAATAACCCCAGCAATCAATTTTGTATCAATCAATCAGCCCCATCTTTAAGCCAGAAAATCCAGAAATATTACCACCAGCACTTTTAGACATTCTCAAAGAATTGCATTCCCAGTATAAATCCCTGAAAGATGGTGTAGTAGCCAACTATATTCCCAAACTTACCAAATTAAATCCTGATTTATTGATGATTTGTAGCGTTACCACAAACGGACAAATTTACGAAGTTGGAGATTTTCAACAACTGTTTACTATCCAGTTAATTGCCAAAGTCTTTGTTTATGGACAGGAGGCGCATTTAACGCCATTATCCTTGATGGACATTCCAAGCGTCCTGATCATCCGGTGGTAAATGCTGGGGCTATAGCAATTATTTTTAAACAAAATGCCTTGAGAAACAGCCATATAAATTGTAAAGTAGTGTAATTTGTATTGTTTCAACTGACAAGGCAGTTTACAATAGTTCTAGTATGGAAGCTAGAAAACACTATTCACACGCACCAATCACCGAAGCAGTGATTAACATCCAAGCTCAACTGTCGCCAAAAGTTAAGCTCGATGTTTTGTGGCAAATGTACTCAAATATTCAAACTGAGTACCCAAAGTGCGAAGATGTGTTCATTTTGCAGGGACAAATGATTGTAGCTGCTACTGTAGAGCCCACAGCCACTCAATCTCAAATTGGTTATAGAGTCTTAAGTAGTGACCAAAAGCATATTATAGAAATGCGATTGGATGGATTTAGTTTCAGTCGTTTAGCGCCCTACGACTGTTGGGAAAACTTCCGAGATGAAGCCCAGCGATTGTGGAGTATATATCAATCATTGACATATCCACAAGCTATTACTCGTTTAGCAATTAGGTATATTAATAGGTTAGATATTCCTCTACCTGTTGGTGATTTACAAGAATATTTAAGGACATTTCCTGAAGTTTCTGGTGACTTACCTCAAGGACTAAGCGGCTATTTTATGCAGCTACAAATTCCTCAGGATAATTTAGGAGCAATGCTAGTTATTAACCAAGCAATTGTTACACCACCTACAGAAGAAGTTGTTTCTATACTATTAGATTTAGACTTATTTGTGGAACAGAATATTGCTAATAATGAACTAGGAATTTGGGAACTTCTAGAACAAATGCACACACAAAATAATCAAGCCTTTGAAGCTTGTATTACAGAACGCACAAGGGAGTTGATTAACTAATGGCTACTATTACCCCCCTACGTCCGAATGGGACTCTTATCCCACAAAGACGAATAGTGTTAGACACAAAAGCAACTTCACAGTTGCAAAGTCCAGAAGGACGCAAGATTGATGATATTTTGCGTAATTTGATATTTATCAAGCAATATCTAGAATCTATTGAAATAAGTAGTGAAATAAATTACAATCCTGTTTTACCAAAACGCTCAGAACGTATAATTATGCGTGCCAAATTTAAAGGGCGTGGAAAACCTATGCCATATCCTTTAGAAGAAGAATGACGATAGAATCTTTTTGGGTGCAGATAAATGAAGCGACGCTCAGGCAAGGAGATTACCTACCTGGGTGTATTGTGCCATTACCAATATTTGATCCGACAACTTTTGGAAAAAACTATGAAACTCAGGACATAGAAATAGAAGTAAATGAATATGATTTAATTATTTTAACTCAGAGTTGTGATTTAGATAATAAAAAAGTTAGTCAAGTTTTACTATGTCCTATTTATTCAATATCTGAATATGAAATTGCCAATCCAGCATTTGCCAAAAAGGGTAAATGGAATGAAGTGTTAAGAGGTAGAATTGAGGGATTACATCTACTTGCTTCGCCCATAAATCCAGGTAATAATAGGGAAGCGTTAGTTGTGGATTTTCGTCAAATTTACAGTTTACCTTATGAATATATTTTAAAACACGCTACAGAATTGGGTTCTAGATGCCGGTTAAAATCTCCTTATTTAGAACATTTTTCTCAAGCATTTGCTAAATTATTTATGCGAGTTGGTTTACCATCTTCAATACCTCCTTTTTCTTAAAATATACCCAGATACCCGACTTCTTAACGAAGTCAGATACCTTATTTCTCAATTTACAATTTCTGCAACAATTCCTGAGTTAACTGCATAAATGCCTTAGAACCGACTGTATTCGGACTTAGTAAGGAAACTGGCATAAAACTATCAACAGCTTTGGCAACATTAACATCAACTGGTATTTGGGCTTTACAGATTTTATCTACTCCAAAATCTTCGATAACTCGGTGCATTACCTGTTTATAATATCTGCCATTCAGGAGATTAGCATTGGACATACTAAAGACTATTCCCAACATTTTAATATCTATTTTAGCTTCGTGTTCATGACTTTCTTTTAATTGGGCAATACGTCTTTCTAAAAGTTGAATTCCGACTACAGATAAGGGTTCTGGTCTAGCTGGAAGAATGTAGAAATCACTAGTGGCTAAAGCACTCCGAGTCAAGAGATTATAACCGGGAGCGCAATCTAAAAGAATAAAATCATATTCATCCCGGATAGGTTCTAAAATATCTCTAATTAAGACCCTTTCAAAGCGATTCCAGATGGTTTCAAAATCCTGTTCTCCTAATGCTACTGATTGATTATGCAGCATTTCTGAAACCACAAATTCATCATATAAATCTATGTCTCCCGGTAATAAATTTAATCCTGTCAGGTTACAAAGTTGAGGTTGAATGATGTCCCCAATTGTAAATTTTGCCTCTGGTTCAGGGTTGATAATTTGATCTAGTAAATATCTAAATGTCTTTCTTTGTTTGCGACGTTTGGCAAAATCTACTGGTGACATTAAACTTAGCGTGGCACTAATTTGACTATCTAAATCTAAGACAAGTACCTTTTTTCCGTGATTTTTGGCTAAACAAGTAGCTATATTCACGGTAATGGTGGTTTTACCGACTCCACCTTTCATGTTTGCGGTTGCAATTACATATCCCATTTTAATTCCCCTACTGACGCTTTCCCAATGATATAGCGTTTATATTATCTAATAAATTTAGATCCCCGACTTCTTAGAGAAGTCGGGGATCTTTTTTTTAAGGTAGTTTAATAGTTTGTGCTAATAAGCTTTGAAGACGTTGTCCGTGCGAACCACCTTGGTAAACTAAATCACCTTTGCCTAATAAATAGGCTGCTGTTGTTTCTTTTCCACCCAGAATAATACATGAATCTGCTTGGCTGGAGGTACGTAGGGCGACTCGTCCAGGTAGGTTAGAACGGATAATTGGGGTGACAATACTGGCTTCTGGACGTTGTGTGGAAATAATTAGATGAATGCCGGCGGCTCTTGCCATTGCGCCTAAACGTTTGATACTTTGTTCTAATATGGTGCGAATTTCTTTTTCTGCCATAAAATCGGCATATTCATCAAATATACAGACAATACGCGGTAAAGCTGGGGAAGAACGTTGATTATAGGTGGTTAAATCTGCACATTTAGCTTTTTCAAATTTTTGATAACGAGATTCCATTTCTGCAACTAGTTCCTGCATTAATTCTACGGCGCGATCGCTATCTTTGACAACTGGTGCATATAACCATGACATTTGTTCAAATTCGGGAAATGTTACCCGCTTGGGGTCAACTAAGGCAATTTTAAGATGTTGGGGAGAATGACGATAGATTAAACTGAGAAGTAAGGATCTCAAAAATTCACTTTTTCCGCTTCCTGTTGTTCCTCCCACCAAAAAATGACAGGTATTTGGATCTGATAAATCAGCCTCTAACAATTTACCATCAATACTCACCCCAATGGCAATTTTTACGGGTGCTGTTGGGGGTAAAAATTGCTTTTGAATAAAATCTTCAAACTTAGCAATTTGTCTATCTTGACGCGGTAAATCAACACTAACATAACCAGCTTGAGGTGCAATTAAAGGCGGATATTCTAACCCCAATTGTACTTGTAAATCAGCGGATAATTTGAGAATTGAAGGAACTTTCACACCTAAATGTGGTTTAATTTTCACCCGAATAAATGCCGGACTTACATCAGCACCATAATAATCTACATTAACCTTAAAAGATTCTAGAATTGCCACTAAAGATGCGCCAATTTCATCAGCATTAATAAATGTATCTTTCTGACTTTTAAAAGTATCTGAAAAACCTCTCTCCAAACCTCTCTCCTGCAAGGAGAGAGGCTTTGAATTCTCCCCCTTCCCTCGTAGGGAAGGGGGTTGGGGGGTTAGGTTTCGTGTTGGGTTTTCCAAATAATGTGAAAAGTCAGATATATCTTCTCGTTTTTTGGAAGGTGCTATAAAATCAGGATTGTCATTATCTGGAATAACTTTATTTGGCGGTGCATTAGATTCAACATCGAAAAAAGTCTGACACTTTTGTTGTTGGGGGCAAATTTCACATAAATAAGGTTGATTTGTCGCTGGTGGTGGGTTAGGATTGGGAGATTCCCAACTCAACCATTGTTGCATTTGTAATAATTTATAGGGAATTAATTGATGAACCGTATTTTCTAACTGTTCCCAAGAATATTTGTACTCTTTAAATTCTGGTAAAACACAATAAACAGCAGAATCAACAGGTGTTTTTTTCTGCTTCGATAACATATAACTATAGAGAGAAACTTGCGCTAATTGTGCTGCTGAATCTACAGGTTGATAGGTTTTAAATTCTACCATACAAAGACGTTTAAGTTCAAAATTAAAAACCAGACAATCAAACTCACCTCTAATTAATTGTTTTGTGCCATTAGGTAAATCAAAGTAATATTCTAAATTCTGTTCTCCAGAAATAAAAGTATTAGAAATAAGTGTTTCTGCACTGCAATAACGACGATTAATTACTAACAATTCAGTAAACTTTTTAATTAATCCTTGTAAACCTTGCCAAACTTGTAATAATACAGGTGCTTTACTTCCGTCTTGTACAATTACATCTTGTAAATAGGGAAAGAACTTAATTTGATAGAATAATTGTTGAATTTCCGATGTAATTTGATCTACATTTAATTGTGTTGCAGATGGATTAAATAAACTTTTAAATCTGGGTTCAATCAGCAGTAAATTAATAAAATCATCTGCTAATTTATGAAAAACATTACCAACACCCCCAAGAGTATCTTTAGGAGAGAATATTGCTTTACAATTAAAATGGTGATTTAGATAAAATAGTCGAGGACATTCAAAAGCTAATCTAACTTTAGTGGGAGTTAAAGAGGAATTTTCAGATTTGTGATCTACCATATTAAATACACGACTGATAACATCAGGATTGGATATTTCAAGCAAGCGATAATGAACAGCAGCGAGATAAACAGTATCCATAGCTGCATAGTTTAACTGTTTTTGAGTCAGGGGACGTTTTCCCCAATCACTTGTTCCTTCTTCTGCGTCTACATGAGAAAATTGACAGAGTTCAGCAGCTAGAGTTTTTAGTTTTAGGTTGGTAGTTTCTAAAACTTCTTTGGTGATTTTTCTCGCTATTTTTAAAGTACAAGTGACATTTTGGGCTAGTTCCTTACCTAAATATTTTAAATCAAAACCAGCATTATGAAAAACTTTTTCAATTTGCGGATTAACCATAATTTGGTTAATGAAATATACAGCCAAATCAGGTTTATCTAAAACATCAAAAATGTAAGCAGATTCACCAGTTAAGTCTGTATAATTAGCCAATACCTGAATTAGTGCTAATTTTGGTTTATCAGTATACCAGTCAGCAATTTCCGTATCTATCCATAGAGTTTTAGATAGGGACAGTTGGGAAATTTGCTTGTAAATTTCAGAAGCTTCTGTCAGGTAGTGCATTGGCTGATATAAAAAATGTGCTGGATAAATTACTTGTGAAGAACTAAACAAATTGATTGAGCTTCTGGCTTTTCGTCGGGGTTAACAATTTTAACTTTATCTTCCTGACATAGTTGTTCAATCAGACTCCGAATTTCACTTTCTTTTGCATCAGGAAATTGGTTAACTGCTTGTGAAATTAAAGTAGGTACTCCCATAAATGCTTGAGTTTTCACGAGATTTAATAGGAAATTTTTAACAGGTCTTAAATCTTTTCCTTCTTTACCATTTGTTTCTGACTTTCGATTTGATTTAGCAACAATACCTAAATCCTGTAATAAAGTACATTGATTCAATATCTCAGATTCATTAATTAAAGTTTCTAATCTTTGTAAATTAATCGTTTTCCCACCAATTACTAATTCTTGAGATTTGGCAGAATTTACCAAACTTTGATATGTCGCCAAGTAGTGAATAGAAGACAGACTTGGTTTAATATGAACATGATTAGTATTCGTAAAAATCTGTCTATAGAGTTGATTTCCTGCCAGATTTGGTTTTCCTAAATCTCCAGCACGAATTAAGTGCATAGCTTGACAGAGATTTTTTTGAATTACTATTTGACAAGCATTCATTACATGATAAAAACTGGTCATATTGGAGTCTTCTGTCCAAACTATACCCAATTTTTGCCGATTTGTAGGATGTTGATAACTCAAGGAATAACTAGCATACTTTCCGCTTAAAAGTTTAGACTTAACTCCCTGTATTTTTAAAGTAGATATAGACTGCTGCAACATCTGAATTAAATCAGGTGATGATAACAAAGAAATCTTGGTAATTTTCCCCTGGCTTTTTGTATATTCGTGCTGCCATAATAATTCAAATTCTGCTTGAGTTGTATCTTGATTATTTGCGGGTGGTGGTGGAGGAAGAATAATGATAGGTTTAGGAATAGTTTCTTCGTCGCGTGTTGTCACCTTTATTTTTATTGTCACTGGTTCTGGCTTTGGTTTTTCATCTTCATCTAATAACGAACCTTTATATTTTTGATATTCTTCACGACCTAGAGTTAGTGCATTTCTAGGTTTAGTTTTACTACCGGGGTAGTTTTTCTCCAACATTTCCCGATTTAGTGGAAAAATAGGAGATTCAGGTCTGGGACTTGCTAGTTGATGTAATGGTTTTAAGTGATAAGTCCAGAGTGCTTCTGCTTGTTCTAGTGTAATATCTTTTAGCCTAGTTTTTCTATTTATTCCTACTGTATCAGCTAAGAAAATTCGGTCAAGATGCCGATTCCAATTATTAGTAATAACGCTAATTATCACCAAAAAGTTTTTTAAATTATTTCCATGAATTGTTGTATTGACATTTAAAAAAGGTTGTATATCCAGGAGACCTTCTGGTAATTGGGGCATAGTTTCTAAATTGTCAAAACATAAAACAATCGGTTGGGTTTGTGTAGAAATTCTGCCAAAGTTGGCTAAGATATTTTTTGCAGCATCTTCTGTATCAATGCAGGACTTGACCTTGATTGCCTTCATAGAATCTTCATTTAAATCATCACCACGCAGCCATTCACAAGCTAAATCATATAATTCTGGATTTGCGAGATCATGCAGCACTCCAAAAAACATATCAGGGTTATAAATACCTGCTTTTTTATAAGTATCTTTCAGATGTTTGATAAATTTTTGCCGATTACTTTGTAATGCTTCCCAAAAATTATCATTAAATATTCTTTGTTTTATATCACTTCTTGTAAATGCGGTTAAACTTTTCAACCACAACATTAACTGTGATTCCTTTTTACCTTCAGGAACTTGAATTAAACTATCAACAGTACGACGTAAAATATGCCGCCAAATGTGGGTACTATCAGGCCAGTCACATAGAATATAAGCAAAAAATGCTTTGCTATTAAATGAGCGTTTAATCCGTCTTAGTAAATAAGTTTTGCCAGAACCAGATTCACCTTCTAGTAAAACTGTACGACTACGATGATCTTCACCCACTAAATCTAGTAATTCTTCAATTTCTATGATTGCATTTTTATGAATTGACTCAACCATAAGTAATAAGTCTTCTTCGTCAGACCAAAACTCTAAATGTTTCATTTCGATGTCAAAAGGGTTGACCTCGCGTTTAATAATGTCGTTAATGTCTGTCATAGATACACATTTGTGAGAGGAGGAAGTGATGAAAAAATGAAAAATATTGGAAAACCTGTTAATTAACTATGATAAAGAACAGTTGTCCACCAATATTTTGAGGAATTCCCGCGTCAATTTGTTCTGGTGTATAAGCACTAGATTCCTGTAAGGTACTAAAATCAATTTTGTCACTTTTTTGCAACCTATACAAAGCCTGATCTAAATCATCTCGTAATAAAGGCGGTTGTAACTTTTGCCGTAAATGGAAAATTGGTAAATAATTCTCTGTACCCAATTCCCGATCTAATTTCTTGATAGTCTCTAAAATTTCTTCATCACTGATATTGCTAGTAATATCAAAATGTGATTCTACATGATCAGGAGTAGAAACTTGTTCTGACTTCAACCGCAAATTCTTCCGTAAAAACCGCACATAAGTACCCAGCAAATTAAAGTCTATATTTGCTTTTCCTTCGGGATTATATTCATCTCGCAAAACTTCAATTCCTCTTTCCGTTAACCAAACTTCAGCTTTAACCCTTTTCATCTTGATTTCAGCAGCAATTAAACCTCGTTCACTCAAGATTTTTAAGATTGCGTCTCGTTCATCTGATTTTAGCGATGAAACTTTGATTTCACTGGGGGCTATTTTTCCAGAACTCTTACCTATCTTCTCCAGTACCTTGAGTTCTTTATCATCAATAGGTAATTGTGCCGAGTCGAGTTTCAGTAGTGCTTGACCAGGAGGTAAAATCTTGACTGTGGCAATTTCGCGGGAATAGTCTACATATTCCAGTTCCCCCAAATCTCGACAAATTTTGTTTTTCTCACTTTTAAAACTATCAAAAGTGCTGGAACTCAAGCCAGTACGATAATTGGGACATCCCAACAGTTTTAAGATGAACTTTAACTCTTTCGTTTCCATACGGTTAGTCTTGCTGTATTCGATACTTGACTACTTTAGCGCGAATCACAAAAAAATAACACACAGTTTCTATATTAACTCTAATAAGAGCGATTCTTCCCTAAAAACTCAAAATATTATCCAAGTTTTCACTGATTACTTTCTAAATAAAAGACGGATTTTTTCTAGAGTTTTTCTACAAGCTTCCATGACATCAAAAAATTGGGAAGACTTGGATCTTCTATCCATTGGACTTTTTTAGAAAAATTTTATACAGATATTAAGTAAGTAGACGAAAATAAATCAAAGTAGATTAAGTAATGTAAAAAATCTGGAGATGATTTCGTAGTGAGGGCTTCAGCCCTCAAATGACGAATAAATTCCTGACTACAAACTTTGAATTATTCAAGCCGTTCTACTTAAATAAATTCCACCATATAGCGAGATTTATATGTATCATCTTTTAGATGACCAGATCATTCTATCTTTGACATTTCCTACCCATTCACAAAAGTTTAACTATTCATATTTGCACATTATTTACCGGAAATTCACTGTATCAATTTATTAGAGATAAAGACCTTACAGACTGCAATTAATATCTTTCTTACTTTGCGCCTTGGCGTGAGAAAAAAATATAGGGTAGAATAAAAACCTACCCTAATCAACAATTTGCCAAAATCAAATTCCACTCATCTTGAGACAAAGGTATTACCTCTATTTCCATAGCAAAACAATCACAAGCTGCGGCTATTAAAGCCTTAATTATTTTTTCTTGATTGATAGTTTCTGGAAATTGGATAGGATGAAAAAACTCTTGATTAAATACCTTTCCAAACAACTCCGGATCTGGATTTAACCGCATAGAACCATGTTGAAGAATTGCGTCACCTTTCCGTAATTGGGCGCTACCAATCAGTTTAGAACCATCTGCTAAAACTAAATCTGCACCTGTGGCTGTTCCAAAACAATTAGGATTGTGAATATAACCGCGTCCAGCTTGGCCATAGTACAATTCTATATCGAGCGATCGCCATCCTTGAATCAAAAACTCACAAATCTTCGCATACACATCTAACCGATTTCCCCTCAGTCCAGACGTGACCACAGAGTAAGTTAAATCACCTTGATGTAAAACAGCCCTCCCACCTGTATTCCGGCGCACCAAATCTAATTTCTCCCCTTTCCACCGCAAACTTTGCCAAAATTCAGGATATTGACGTTGATGATAACCTAAAGAAATTGCGGGTGGCGACCAAGTATAAAAACGTAAAGTTGGCGGATGTTTTCCTGACTCATGCTGTGCTAATAACCAGCGGTCTATAGCCATCTGAACATCACCAGCGGCTGCTAAAATCGGAATAAGTCGCCACACCTCCTGATCCGGCATTAAATATCACATCCCTAAACTAAAATTCTGGAAACTTAAACTGTACCAAACTCAGATTGCAGATATTCATCATTATCATCAGCAATACTAGCAACGATAGTAATGATCCGAGAAACTTCCCCTGGTGACAACTCCGCTAAAGTGCGTGTAGAAATCACAACCACCTGATTATCAATAATCCCGAACCGGGCTTCAAAGGTACTCACACAATTCATCTCTAACAAATATCGTGTCAATTTTGGTTCATTTTTAGCCGGTAACTTCAGCACCGCAGACCAAACCGTAATTGTATCTTCATCAGTAATTCCCGTCAATTGCACAAATACTTCTATACTGCCATATTGGAATTTCCACAGATATCCACCCTCAGCAGCATGACTAACCATTGCACTTTGATCTTGTGCTAGACTATCAATCACATTTTCAATTACTTCCACATGGTTTGGGGTTGTGGTGTCTTCAATAAGTTCAGTCAACAACTCATCTGGAGACTGGGCTTCTAGGTAGCTTGCCATACAGATTTTTCTCTAAAAATATAGTTACTGCCTTAATCTACTATTATGCTACCAAAAATGCCAGCATCTACTTCGTCTATTGTTCAAAGTTGAGATATCAGCCATACATTCGCCATTTTTTGCAGCTTGGGTTAAGAAACAGCGCAACTCAACGCATTTATTGAATTATGGTTTATGTCTCTGACACGCTACTGCAAACAACCTAACCTACAAATCAAAGCTTTTTTCAATTTGGTGAAGGTATTGATTAAAAGATGAGAAAGTATTGATCAAGATCACAGCCATACTGATTAGTATGACATAGGCTCAAGTTATTATTGTATATGTCAATTTCCTAATTATTTTTTCCCGGTTTCAGGCGTTTACATCCAGAACCATTAGATGTAAGTTACCTTTAACCTCATTGGCTGTCAACATCAAGTAAAGATATTAGAATTTATTGTCTAACTCTCTACTGTGCCTCATTAATAAAAGACAAACAAAACCCTATTTTGTCTATATTACATCATTCAATGCCTACTATCGGTTACATAAGCTACCAATTTCAGTTAAAATAGGCTATCAAAAACAGTTTATTTAGGGGTAGCACAAAAATTACTCGCCGGTTTGATGTTAAAAGATGTAAAAATGATGGCAGAGGAACAATTTACTGATTTACAGCATCAAGGGATACAAAACGATCAGTTAAATTGTGAGTTGCCGAATGTACAGCGATTGATCAAAACTCAAGTTGACAAATTGGGGTGCTATCTGTTAAAAGGTTCTAGAATGTGACGGAAAAACCCGAAAAAAACCCGAAAACTTTTTTGAGATTTTTCCGGATTAGTCAAAAAATCTGCGATTATTGTTACACTGATTTTAATAAGCACTATGAATATTAAACTTGATCACAGCACTCCATGTCATTTAACTTCCTTCTTTAGCCTACTGATGAAGGAAGGTATTTCCCCCAATCAAATCGTTTTGGGAATTGTTCAATTAGCCACCCAGACTCATGAATTAGACGGAATGATGGCATCAGCCGATTGTTTACGGTTGCTACTGGTACTGATGCCAGCAGAAACCTGTGCTAAAGGCGTTTCTCAGTATATATCATCTTTAGCAGCGGAAGGCGTTACTACTTTAATGTTATTAGATGCCTTGAGTCTAGCTTGCTATGTTTGTGGACAATCAGATGAAGCTAACCTAGTTCACTTGACTTACAAGAGATTACAAGCTGATGCTATTATCTCCCAAATGCTTCGTGATTAAGCCCTAAAATATTAATTTTTCATCCTTTTTTCAAAATCCAACTATTTTCAAGTTAACTTGTACTCAGACATGGCAATCATGGCAATTTTGTACTGAATCATTCCGTTTATTCATTAGGCAACCAGTCAATTCAATTAATTTATATTTTCTTTGCGATCCTTAGCCAATAGCTGTTAGCAGTGGCTATAATTTGAATGTCGCCATATTTATGGTCAGTTTGACAGCACCGCATCTACCACTTTTGATCTGGTCTAGAAGTCTCTAGCACTGGGAAAACCCTGACATCAATAACTTTTCAGCTTTCTTATTTACCCTGTTGATATTCAATTAAAGCTCTAAACTAAAATAGTTATCTGCCAAATTGCCAAAATATTAGATCATTGCCGAAACATTTCTGGAATTCTCTGTTTTGCATAGATAGCGAGCATTTAGTTTCCAGTATCTCTACTGTTTTGTTGATTATTGGCTATAGAAAAATTTTTGACATTAAAAAGCGCCTGGGAGTGTTGCCGTGTTTCCACCCCAGACGCTTTTTAAATTTTCTCCTCACACACAAATATAACTTATCACTCTTTTCTTCAAATGGCAAGTACCTGAGACAACAATTTTGGAAATTGTTTGAAAGAGGGAACAGAGAATATTTTTCTTCCCCATGACAACTGTACGGGCGAAGCATTTGGAGAACTATTTTTTGTAATGACCGATAATTTATCTTCCAAATGC
>NZ_VIKY01000156.1:0-1894 GCF_009711925.1 Dolichospermum sp. UHCC 0352
CTTTACTTTCGCTGACCAGCTTCCTTAACCTTCCGGCACTGGGCAGGCGTCAGCCCCCATACGTCCTCTTGCGAGTTGGCGGAGACCTGTGTTTTTGGTAAACAGTCGCCTGGATCTCTTCACTGCGACCCACGTCTGAGGTGGGCACCCCTTCTCCCGAAGTTACGGGGCCATTTTGCCGAGTTCCTTAGAGAGAGTTATCTCGCGCCCCTTGGTATTCTCAACCTCCCTACCTGTGTCGGTTTCGGGTACGGGTGTTCTATCTTCATCACATAGCGAGCTTTTCTTGGCACTATCCTTCACCACTCGGAGTTCGTAAACTCCTCCCAAACCAATCAGGGTATGGCTATCTTTGATGCGTCCCTCTCTATGCTCCCACAGAACAGTAAGTGACTATTGACACTTTGTCCATCGACTACGCCCTTCGGCCTCGCCTTAGGTCCCGACTAACCCAGAGTGGACGAACCTGGCTCTGGAACCCTTAGGGTTTCGGGGTGTATGATTCTCACATACATTTGCGCTACTCAAGCCGACATTCTCACTTCCGTTTCGTCCACAGCTGCTCGCCGCTACTGCTTCAACCTACGACGGAACGCTCCCCTACCGATTAATAATTTAATATCAATCCCACAGCTTCGGTACATCGCTTAGCCCCGTTCATTTTCGGCGCAAGATCGCTTGACTAGTGAGCTATTACGCACTCTTTCAAGGGTGGCTGCTTCTAGGCAAACCTCCTAGTTGTCTAGGCAATCTCACCTCCTTTATCACTTAGCGATGATTTGGGGACCTTAGCTGGTGGTCTGGGCTGTTTCCCTCTTGACAATGAAGCTTATCCCCCACTGTCTCACTGGCAATGTCTTCTTCTGGGTATTCTGAGTTTGTCTCGATTTGGTACCGGTCTCCCAGCCCGCACCGAAACAGTGCTTTACCCCCCAAATTTAACCATTACCGCTGCGCCTCAACACATTTCGGGGAGAACCAGCTAGCTCCTGGTTCGATTGGTATTTCACCCCTAACCACACCTCATCCGCTGATTTTTCAACATCAGTCGGTTCGGACCTCCACTTGGTGTTACCCAAGCTTCATCCTGGACATGGTTAGATCACCAGGGTTCGGGTCTATAAACACTGATTTATCGCCCTGTTCAGACTCGGTTTCCCTTTGGCTCCAGCATTCTCGCTTTAACCTACCAGTGCCTATAAGTCGCCGGCTCATTCTTCAACAGGCACGCGGTCATCCGTTAAATCGGACTCCCACTGCTTGTAAGCTTATGGTTTCATGTTCTATTTCACTCCCCTTCCGGGGTTCTTTTCACCTTTCCCTCGCGGTACTTGTTCACTATCGGTCACACAGTAGTATTTAGCCTTACGAGGTGGTCCTCGCTGATTCACATGGAATTCCTCGTGCTCCATGCTACTCGGGATTCAGCTACTATCCTTTGACTTTCAACTACGGGACTTTCACCCCCTCTGGTACAGTATTTAGCTGTTTCGTTTAGTCTCTAGATTCGATCTCGCTGTCCCACGACCCCAGAAGATAAATCCTCTGGTTTAGGCTCTTCCCCTTTCGCTCACCACTACTGAGGGAATCTCTAGTTTGATTTCTCTTCCTCCAGCTACTAAGATGTTTCAGTTCGCTGGGTTGGCTCTTTCCTGTCTATATATTCAACAGGTAGTACATAGGGTTGCCCCATTCGGACATTTCCGGCTCAAAGTTTGCTTCCAACTCCCCGGAACATTTCGTCGGTAACCACGTCCTTCATCGCCTCTGTGTGCCTAGGTATCCACCATTAGCCCTTATTAACTTGACCACATTTCTTTTTGTCTGCTTTCACGAAACAAGTTCATGTCTGTGTCCGCCTGCTAATTCTCGTTCTCTTATGCAGTTTTCAAGG
>NZ_VIKY01000157.1:0-48389 GCF_009711925.1 Dolichospermum sp. UHCC 0352
TGGAACCACACTGATCCCTTCCCGAACTCAGAGGTGAAACGCTGCTGCGGCGACGATAGTTTAGGGGTAGCCCTCCGTGAAAATAGCTCGATGCCAGGTTTATTATTTACAAAAAACTCTCTCTTTAGTTGACTATCGAGGGAGTTTATTTTTGGCGTTTTTTCTAGGAGTTAAAGTCTAGCCCTTTCAAGGTGACTAACGGAAATACGTTGTTTCATTACTACCATCTTGAATCTTTCGGTCATATTTTCGGTTTTGCGAAGCTTAAAACAACCAATTGTCGTTCCAAATTTCACCATCTTGAAAGGGCTAGCTTGAAAGGGCTAGGGTTAAAGTCCAACTACGAACTCAGTCTGAATTAAATATGTTTTGATAAGTTCATTTATTTGAAAACAAGATTTTTGTTGTGTAATTAAACAGCGATCGCTTAATTTTTCGGCGTTGCTGATTAAGGGTATGAATTTTAGTCTCACGCAAAGGCGCAGAGACGCACTGAGGTTTGAGTTTTAAAGGTTCAATTTGGGAATTTCATACCTCAATTCAGCAACGCCAATTTTTCTAATCCATTAATTACTTCATTTAAAGATAAAGATGATTGTTTAAATATATCACTTGTAGATAAAGATGTTTCATTATTTGCTAATATCATTAATATCTTTTTTTCCCTAGTTGAAAGTTGATTAATAATTAGATTAAATTCCTGTTGCATATTATCTGTCAGAAAAGTTTCAGTATTTTCTAATATCAGCGATGGATCACGATTAAGTAAATTTTCGATCACGTTGACAATTTGCTTGAACCATAAAGGATGAGATTGATAAATCTGAATAAGTTTTTCTATTAAATATCTCCGAAAAAGAATAACCGTATGGCATATAAATTAGGTGTTTCATTGGAAGAAGTACAATAAATTCGTAGGGTAATTAACCCTTTTTTAGCACTACCTGAAAGCCATAATTGAGCAAGCGATCGCTATTGTCTATATCTAAATGATAAGAAAAAGTTGGATAGGGTTTTAGAATGATGTTGTAAACTCGTTCCCAGCCGGAGTCTGGGAACGAGAAGGGAGAATGAATGAGAGGAAGGTGAGGCAAAGACGATTGTCAACCAGTCAACTCCTGTAGATTATACTCCAGAGCAAGGTTTTCAGTTACAAAAGATGGGGTTAGTTGATCTAAAAGGTGATCAAGCGAGTCTGTCTTGCGAGTTATTCCTTGAGTATTTTTTGTCTATTTTACCTATTTAACGTGTAACTGAGTGAAACGCGATTTTGTGAGGTACTAAAACCAAAAAAAGGAAATAGGCTAATTTAGGATAAAATGACAACGGAAAAACCTCCCGCACCTCCACCCCATAAAAATCATCAAACCTTGATAAATCAAAGATCATAAATCTTGAGTACAACATTAATATTAATATAGATAGAAAATTTACCATCTGCTATAATTAAAATATTGGCTAAAAGTCAAAATGATTCATAATTAATAATTCCCAATTCATAAAACTGTAAAAAAGATCACAAATTAACTTCCTGACTTTAGCTATTTCTAATGCTTATCTTTTTGGTTTCTCTGCATACAGTTTAAACAACCAGAAAAGACACAAAAAGGAAAATCATGACCAAATCCTATGCCACAATTGATGGTAATGAAGCCGTTGCCCGTGTAGCTTACAAACTAAATGAAGTCATTGCCATTTATCCTATCACCCCATCTTCAAATATGGGTGAATGGGCTGATGCTTGGATGTCAGAAAATAAACCCAATTTATGGGGAACAGTTCCCAGTGTCACCCAAATGCAAAGCGAAGGAGGGGCTGCTGCTGCTGTCCATGGGGCATTACAAACGGGGGCATTAAGTACAACTTTCACCGCTTCTCAGGGATTATTATTAATGATTCCTAACTTGTACAAAATTGCCGGAGAATTAACCAGTTTCGTACTTCATGTTTCTGCTCGTTCTTTAGCTACCCATGCGTTATCTATTTTCGGTGATCATAGTGATGTCATGGCTGCAAGAGCGACTGGTTTCGCTTTTTTATGTTCCGCTTCTGTACAGGAAAGTCATGATTTTGCACTGATTTCTCATGCAGCAACATTAGAAGCAAGAGTACCATTTATGCACTTTTTTGATGGATTTAGAACTTCCCATGAAGTGCAGAAAGTTGAGTTATTAGCAGATGAAGATTTACAATCTTTCATTCCCCAATCTTTAGTATTTGCACATCGTCAACGGTGTTTAACTCCAGACAAACCAGTATTACGAGGAACAGCACAAAATCCTGATGTTTATTTCCAATCTCGTGAAGGTGCAAATCCTTATTATGATAGTTGTGCTGATATTGTCCAAAAAATTATGGACAAATTTGCAGAACGCACAGGCAGATATTACAAACTTTATGAATATCATGGAAGCACTGACGCAGAAAGAGTAATTGTGATTATGGGTTCTGGTTGTGAAACTGTTCATGAAACAGTGGATTATCTCAACAACCAAGGGGAAAAAGTCGGAGTTATCAAAGTGCGGCTTTTCCGTCCTTTTGATGTTTCCAGATTTATAGAAGCATTACCAAATAGTGTTAAATCTATTGCCGTTCTTGATAGAACCAAAGAAGCCGGAAGTGCAGGAGAACCTTTATATTTAGATGTGGTGACAGCTATTTATGAAGGCTGGAAAAAAACCACATTCCCAAAAATTGTTGGGGGAAGATATGGACTGTCTTCTAAAGAATTTACTCCCGCAATGGTGAAGAGTGTATTTGATAATCTCACTCAAATTAAACCCAAAAATCATTTCACAATTGGGATTAATGATGATGTCACTTTCACTTCTTTGAATTTTGACCCTAATTTCTCCACAGAACCAGATCATGTAGTTCGCGCCATGTTCTATGGTTTGGGTTCAGATGGTACAGTTGGTGCAAATAAGAACTCCATCAAAATCATCGGTGAGGGAACAGAAAATAACGCCCAAGGTTACTTTGTTTATGATTCCAAAAAATCCGGTTCAATGACAGTTTCTCATCTGCGTTTTGGTGCTGGAAAAATTCGCTCAACTTACCTCATAGACAAAGCTAATTTTATCGGTTGTCACCATTGGGGATTTGTGGAAAGTATTGATATTTTAAAAGCGGCTGCACCCGGAGCGACTTTGCTGTTAAATAGTCCTTATGATGCTGATCATGTTTGGGAAAATCTACCCCCAAAAGTCCAACAGCAGATTATTGACAAAAATCTGAAAATTTACGCTATTAACGCTAGTCAAGTAGCGAAAAATAGTGGTATGGGACACAGAATCAATACTATCATGCAGGTGTGTTTCTTTGCTTTAGCAGGAGTATTACCAGAAAAAGCAGCAATTGCTAAAATCAAACAAGCCATAGAAAAGACTTATGGTAAAAAAGGCGCGGAAGTTGTCAAGATGAATTTGAAAGCCGTAGACAACACTCTAGAAAATCTCCATGAAGTCGGTAATAGGTCATTGGTAAGAGGTAATAGGGAAGAAACGCAATTAGCAATTACCAAACCCAAATTTATCGAGAATGTTCTTAGCAAAATCATGGTCTGGGAAGGTGATGATTTACCTGTCAGTGCTTTACCTGCTGACGGAACTTTCCCCAGTGGCACTGCAAAATGGGAAAAACGCAACGTTGCAGAAGAAATACCCGTTTGGGATGGTGATGTCTGCGTTCAATGTAGCAAATGTGTGATGGTTTGTCCTCATGCGGCTATTCGCGCTAAAACTTATCAACCCGGTGAGTTAGTCAATGCACCGATAACTTTTAAATCCACTAACAGCAAAGATAAAAACTTTGCTAACCAGAAATTCACCATTCAGGTAGCGCCAGAAGACTGTACAGGCTGTGAAATTTGTGTTAGCGTCTGTCCTGCCAAAAACAAGGCAGAACCCACCCGCAAGGCGATTAATATGAGTCCGCAATTACCGTTGCGGGAACAAGAACGGGAAAATTGGAACTTCTTTTTGAATTTACCAAATCCTGACCGGAAAACTTTGAAAGTAAGCCAAATTCGTCAGCAGCAATTACAAGAACCATTGTTTGAATTTTCTGGTGCTTGTGCTGGTTGTGGAGAAACACCCTACCTTAAATTATTAACACAATTGTTTGGCGATCGCTCACTCGTTGCCAACGCCACTGGTTGTTCTTCCATTTACGGGGGAAATCTCCCCACAACTCCTTGGAGTCAAAATGCTGAGGGAAGAGGTCCGGCCTGGTCCAATAGTTTATTTGAAGATAACGCCGAATTCGGTTTTGGTTATCGTTTATCTATAGACAAACAAGCGGAATTTGCAGGCGAATTATTGTCACAATTAAGTAGTGAAATTGGTGATAATTTAGTTAATGCTATTCTGAAATCTGAACAAAAAACCGAAGCTGATATTTGGGATCAACGGGAAAGAATCGTCATTCTCAAACATAAACTCCAAGAAATTTTAAACGCAGATGAACACAGATACACGCAGATAAATGAAAAAAATATCCGCGTTAATCCGCGTTTATCTGCGTTCAAAAATCTTCAATCCCTCGCTGATTATTTAGTTAAGAAAAGTGTGTGGATAGTTGGGGGTGATGGTTGGGCGTATGATATAGATTTTGGTGGGATTGATCATGTGATTTCTACAGGCAAAAATGTGAATATTTTGGTCATGGATACAGAAGTTTATTCTAACACTGGCGGACAATCTTCCAAAGCCACACCAAAAGCCGCAGTTGCTAAATATGCGACTGGTGGAAAACCTGCACCTAAGAAAGATTTGGGTTTAATGGCCATGACTTATGGTAATGTTTATGTGGCGAGTGTGGCGTTAGGTGCAAAAGATGAACATACACTCAAAGCATTTTTAGAAGCGGAAGCTTTTGATGGGCCATCAATCATAATTGCTTACAGTCATTGTATTGCTCATGGTATTGATATGACCAAAGGTTTACATCAGCAAAAGGCTCTAGTAGACTCAGGAAGATGGTTGTTATATCGCTATAATCCGGCATTACAATCACAGGGGAAAAATCCCTTACAATTGGATATGAAAGCACCTTCTGAATCGGTGGAAAAGTCAATGTATCAGGAGAACCGATTCAAGATGTTGACGAAGAGTAAACCAGAGGTTGCCAAGTTGTTGCTAGAACAAGCGCAAGCAGAAGTTAATGCAAGATGGGAAATGTATCAATATTTGGCTAATAGGTAATTTAATTTAGATCCCCGACTTCTCTAAGAAGTCGGGGATCTTGCTATTCACGATTTGGGAAAAATTATTTATTCGATTTTTAAATGCGAGTCCTTCTTTTTCGACTTTGGATTATCTCTAATCAAAATAATGAAAGTTGACCTTCTTTTTTTAATGTCCAACTATTTTCTCCTATTCGTTCTCCAATATCTTCTAATACGCTCAAAATAGTTTGATTTTCTGGGGTAGTTCCATTTTTTAAAAGCGGTAATAGATGCAAAACTATTTCATCAAAACTTGGCTTTTTCTTTTCTCGTTCCATTCTGCGTAAATAACTAATCAAATAGTATTTAATTCTCAATTTTACATCAATATGTGACTTGAATTTCGTGTCTTTTTTCAGAGTAAATAGTTCTGTTTTTTCGTCATATTCAAAATTATCAATTAAAATTGGTGTTAAATCTGAATACTGTTTTTTTAACAAGTCTAAAAAACCTAATTCTAAGCCTTTAATAATGAGTTCATCATTAATTTGTTCCAGGCTTGCACCATCATTTTTTGCAATAATTCCTTCAATAGTCTGAATGACAATTTCTGCAATATCCATCCCTAAATTGGCTTTCATGATGGCTTTAGGACTGCGAACTTTACGAAAATTAATGATTAGTTGTCCTGACAAAACTGTAAAAGGATTTTGTCTTTTCTTAAAACTTGTTTGTCCGTTTTTTTGCGGTACTGCACCAACATATTCAAAACCACAACTTTCCGCAGTGTCAATAATTAAATGCCAAAATTCAGGATCTTTATGAGCAAATACAAATGATAACCAACGATCAAACTTTAGCACTCGATACATTTCTTTGATACTTTCGGCTATTAATTTGTTATTGTAATGTTTTACTACGAACTATATTTGTTTCTGTATACCCAAGTGCTTTTAAAATAGGAAGAATAATTACTTCTCTAACACTATCTTCTTTGAAATCTGGGTTTTCTTGTAGTGTCTGAAAGTTTAAATTACCAAAAAGATTATCCATTTTTTCTTTTTCCTTATCAAATTTTTAGATTAAAGCATTTTTAACCGCATCATGGCAAGTATTCATAGCTATAATATTATACTAAACCAAAAATTCATTATACATCAAACTTAATAGTTAAAAAATTAATTTCAAAATCTGACAAAATCTATTCCTCAGAAATTAACACTGGAGAAATGAACAGACATCAGATAACTAAAAATGCTACAATGTATAACATCCCTGAATATCATTTACATTTTGGTGGAGTATTGTAGGGTGTGTTAGCAATCGCGTAACGCACCTACGTATCTTTCCAAGAATTAAACCGGATTCCTATATGACAATCAATTAAGATTATTTTATGTTTAGTTAAAATTCATGTAATTAAATTATTTAATAATAAATTAACTTACTACTTTAATAAAGCATTTATAACAAAAATAATGATTTAAACTCACAAAAACCGTAGAGTTGCAGAGTATGCGCCCTCAATTCCATCAGCACAAATCAATAATTAAATAATGACATTATCCAACATCGCCAGTAATAATAGATGTTAGTAAAAAATCACATATTGATTACCAGCAAATATGAAACGTCGTGACTTTATAAATTGGGTAGGATTAGGTTGTTTAGCGAGTTCCTTACCTGTCGCAATTGCAGCCTGTTCTCCCGAAACGAGTACATCTGCTAATGCTGCCACGAAAGGCTGGCAAAAAGTGGGTACTGTAGCACAATTAGACAAAACTGGGCAACTATTAGTAGAAAATTCAACCATTGGCGCAGTATTAGTAGTTGGCACATCTAAAGCCGCAAAAAATCTGATTGCTGTTAATCCTACCTGTACTCATCAAGGTTGTAGCATCGACTGGAACGCAAAACAAGGTAAATTTGTCTGTCCCTGTCATGGTGCAAAATTTGCTCCTGATGGTAAAGCACAAGAAGGTCCTGCTAAAAAACCGCTGAAAACTTACCAAGCTAAAATTGAAGGTGGTTCTATCTTAGTTAAAGCAACTTGACAATCTCCAGGCTGTCATCATACAGCAGATTTTGCTCTAATGAGGTACAAACTTGAATTATGAAACTCTTGTAGTGCGGGCATCTTGCCCGCTGGATATGTACCTCATAGCAGGAATCAGGACGAAAGAGGCAGAGGGAAATAATTTTCTGACTTTATTCCCTATTCCTTGCTATATCAGTTGTTATACAACGCATCAATTCAGTATGCACAAGTATTTTTGCTAATGTGATTATGTAAATTAAATGCTGGACAACAAATTAAATTAAATTAAAATTATACAGATAACCCGTTAAATTAATAAGAGTTATTCATTTATACTTAGGTTCTATTAAAATGCGTCTAGAGCAGTTGCAAGCCTTTTTGGCGATCATTCAAACAGGTAGCTTTCAACAAGCAGCTAAACAATGTGGTGTGACTCAATCAACTATTAGTCGGCAAATTCAGGCATTAGAAGCAGATTTGGGCATAGAATTATTTCATCGCAGCACCCATGCCAAATTAACCTTAGGAGGTGAACGCTTACTTCCTCGTGTGCATAAAATCTGCCAGGAATGGGAATCCGCTACACAGGAATTAACAGATTTAATGGGGGGAAAGCAACCAGAACTATGTATTGCAGCAATTCATTCAGTCTGTGCTTCTTACCTACCACCAGTGTTACAAAAATTTTGTCATCATTATCCAGAGGTGCAATTGCGAGTCACATCATTAGGAAGCGATCGCTCTCTGAAAGTCCTCAAAGATGGTTTAGTAGACTTAGCAATTGTAATGCACAATCGCTTTTTAATCACCGGCAAAGAAATGGCCGTAGAATTGCTATATGAAGAACCCATAGAAGTCCTCATCGCAGCAAATCATCCCCTATCTGAATATGAATCTATCCCCTGGTTAGAGTTAATTCGTTATCCCCAAGTGGTATTTAAAGATGGTTATGGAATGCAACGTCTGATTCAAGATAAATTTGAACAGATGAAAGCTACACTCAAAGCAGCTTTAGAAGTAAATACCCTGGATGCCTTTCGGGGAGTAGTTCGTCAAGGAGAACTCATTGCCTTACTTCCCCAATCAGCATTAATAGAAGCCAGACATGATCCCACCCTGGCAGTTCGTCCCCTAGCCGAAAATAGTAATTTAGCTGATAATTCTAGTTTAACTCGTCGGGTAGTGATGGTAACAACTCAAGATCGTCTCCACATTCCCCCTATTCAATATTTTTGGCAACTTGTCAAAGATAATATTCCGGAAATAAAAAATTAAAAATAAACTATTACCTTTTTCCACTGACAACTGACAACTGACAACTAACAACTAACAAATGACTAATAAATTTAGAGAATTTATTCAAAAAGTAGGTAGTGGAACTCACACATCAGATAATTTAACTCGTGCTGAAGCCGCTACTGCAACAAAAATGATGTTATTAGGTGAAGCCACACCAGCGCAAATTGGCGCATTTTTAATTGCTCACCGCATTAAACGTCCCACAGGTGAAGAATTAGCAGGGATGTTAGACAGTTACTATGAAATCGGACCCAAATTGCTACCAATAGCCCAACCTGTGATAGTTTTGGGTGTACCCTATGATGGCAGAACCCGCACTGCACCAATTAATATAATTACGGCTTTATTATTAGCTGCTGCGGGACAACCTGTAATTATGCACGGAGGAGATCGCTTACCGACAAAATATGGTTTACCTTTAATCGAGATTTGGCAAGGTTTAGGAATAGATTGGACTGGTTTATCACTCGAACAAACCCAGCAGGTTTTTGAACAAACAGGAATCGGTTTTATTTACACACCTAAGCATTTTCCTTTAAATCAAACTTTGTGGGAATACCGTGAGCAATTGGGGAAACGTCCACCGTTAGCCACAATGGAGTTGATTTGGTGTCCATATACGAGTGATGCTCACATTATTGCCGGTTTTGTTCATCCACCCACAGAAGGAATGTTTCAGACTGCTTTGGGATTACGTGGGGTGAATAAATACACTTTTATCAAGGGTTTAGAGGGTAGTTGTGACTTACCACGCGATCGCACAGCCATTATCGGCTTATCTTCATCAAACCCAGAAGTATTAACCCGGCTACAACTCGCACCCCGTGAATATGGCTTTATCACTAAAAACGTTCCCCTCACAACCACAGAAGAACTCATTAAGGAAATGCAGGGGATTTTAACGGGAAAAACCAGCGAACTAAGCCAAACAGCCCTATGGAATGGTGGTTTTTATCTATGGCGCACTGGTATTTGTTCAGATATGCAAACTGGTATAGACACAGCCACTGAACTAATCAGCAGTGGTGTATTAGCAGCTAAACTGCAACAAATTAATACTTTGCTGCAAAGATTTTAATCGGTAATTGGTGATAAAGTTTTTGTTCTCACCCTATTTATCCTGTTTATCCTTTAATCCTGGACATCCTGATTCAGACAAAAGCTTACCACTGAGAAGACTGAAGTTGATAATTTTTAACCGTAGATTCTACAAGAATTGGAACTAACTGCACAGCACAGGCTTTTAATTCCGGTTGCAGGGAATCAGGACAAGCTTCTGAATGGGTAAGAGCGTTAGCTTCTGCATCATCTGCCCACAGTTTACCCCAGTGCATAGGGACAAAGACAGTACCGGGAGAAATAGCTTTTGTAACTTTAGCTGGAAACTTAGTTGTACCACGACGCGATCGCACCTCTAACCACTGATTATCAATAATACCCAAAGTAGCAGCATCACGGGGATGAATCTCAATAAACGGTTGCGGGTGCAGTTTGCGAATTTTCTCAATTCTGCCGGTGCGTGTTTGTGTATGCCAATGACCATATAATCTACCAGTAGTTAATATAAAAGGATAATTCTCATCCGGTGGTTCAGCAAGTCCTTTAGAATAATATGCACCAAACTTAGCGCGTCCATCAGGTGTATGAAATCGCAAATTAGTATATAGACGTTTAGTTCCTGAATTACTACCCTGTGCATAAGGCCAATGGGTTGGACCTTGTGCGGCTAAAAACCCATGACTTAAACCCGACATATCACAAGGACGCTGACGAGTTAATTGGACAAATTCCTGATAAACTTCTGCCGAATTTTGGAAATTAAACTTATCATTAAAACCTAATCTTCTTCCCACTTCTGCGAAAATTTCCCAATCAGGTTTTGCTTCTCTGGGTGGTTCACGAAAAGCCGAACATAGAGTGACCATTCTTTCCGAATTCGTCATAATCCCAGTTTTTTCACCCCACTGTGCCGCAGGTAACAAAACATGAGCATAAGCTGATGTTTCCGTAGGGTAATAAGCATCTTGATAGATAGTAAAAGGAGATTTTAATAACGCCTTTTTAGTTCTTTCTAAATCTGGCATACTCACAGCCGGATTAGTGGCAGCAATCCACAATAAACCCACATTTCCAGTTTCTAAACCAGTGATCATTTCCCAAGCAGTTAAACCAGGAACAGGGGAAATTTGTCCTCTTTCCAAACCCCAAAAATCCTCAACTTCTGCGCGATGTTGGGCATTTTTTACCAACCGATAACCCGGTAATAAATGGGCTAACCCTCCCGCTTCTCTGCCACCCATAGCATTAGGTTGACCAGTCAAAGAAAAAGGACCAGCACCAGGTTTACCGATTTGTCCCGTCATTAAATGTAAATTAATAATAGTTCTAACTTTAGCCGTACCTTCTGAAGATTGATTAACACCCATTGACCATAAAGAAAGTACAGATTTTGATTTTCCCCAATATTTAGCAGCAGTTTCTAAATCTTCAATACTAATACCACAACGACTCGCCACTACCTCCGGCGAATAATGCCGAATTACCTCAGCATAAGCCGGAAAATTGCTAGTACAATCATCAATAAAAGCTAGATCAACATAATTCCATTTCATTAATAAATGGGCAATACCATTTAACAAATCAATATCTGTACCTGGACGAATAGCTAAATGTAAATCGGCTGCTTCGGCTGTGGGAGTCCGCCGAGGGTCAACCACAACCATTTTAACATGGCGATTTTTTTTATGATATTTTGCTAACTTATTAAAAATAATGGGATGACATTCTGCTGTATTTGTACCAATTAAAAAAGCACAATCAGTTAATTCTAAATCATCGTAACAGCAAGGAGGACCATCAGCACCAAAACTTTGAATATACCCAGATACCGCACTAGACATACACAACCGGGAATTAGCATCGAAATTATTAGTTCCTAAACAACCTTTAAGTAACTTTTGAGCAATATAATAATCTTCTGTTTGAAATTGTCCAGAACCATACATACAGATAGAATCTGTGGCTTGATTCAATCTCAATGTTTGAATCCGGTGGGTAATAATATCAAAAGCTTCATTCCAACTCACACGCCGAAATTCTGCATCTAAAGAATCGCGCACCATGGGATAATGTAATCTACTTTTATCCAAAGATTCAGCAATAGTTGCACCTTTAACACATACCATTCCTTGACTAGAAGGATGGGATTTATCACCCCTAACTCGCCAAATAGGAATTCCTTCACTATCTCGATTTGTGGCTTTTCCATGTTGGGCTGGTGGAGAAACTTCTAAACCGCAACCAACACCGCAATAAGGACAAAGTGTTTTGGTAAATTCTGTCATAATATTTGCAGGTTTAAAAAGTTATTTCGCGCAATCTCTCTTAGAGATCCCGCAGGGTAGACGCTAAGGAGCAAAGTTATGATAAACGAACCACAGAGGCACAGAGGACACAGAGATAATTTCATAAGAGGAGAAATATTTTTAATTTCTAGTTTTTATTTTCTTACCTTTGCGCCTTTGCGTGAGATAATTATTCTTCTATTAAAACAGATTGATGATTAATTATTTCTCCTTCATTTTCATTATCAGATGCAAATGAATTTTTTGGTTCTTTGAGGAAGAATCCACACATAAAGGCGCAAATCATGGCGGCTATTCCCATGGTGGCAAATAGGGTTGATGGGTCTGTTAAACTATAGATTGTTAGATAAACTACGCCGCCAAAGTTGCCGTAAGCACCGACGTTTCCGGCTATTTGTCCGGTTGCTTCTTTTTTGATTAATGGCACTATTCCGTAAGTTGCACCACAACCAGCTTGAGCAAAGTAAGCCGCAAACATGGTGACAGCAATTGCGAGGGGGATAGGCCAATCTTTGTTAATGAAATGTGCCATTAAATAACCTATTGCAATCCCCGCAGAAACTATTGTCATTGTCCATTTACGCGAACCTAATTTATCGGAAATTAAACCACCACTGGGACGAGAAACTAGGTTAAGAAAGGGATAAATGGAGGCAATCATGCCGGCGACAATATGTTCTAAACCAAAGGTTTTTTCAAAGAATGCCGGGAGCATGGAAACGGCTGCAAGTTCTGAACCAAAGTTGGTAATGTAGGTAAATTCTAATAATGCTACTTGACCGAATTGATAACGTTGATTTGCTGGGTAGGTTTTTTTTCCTGTTAGTAATTCGTGATTGACTTGATATGCTTGGTAAGTTTGGTAAGCAAATAATCCTGCTAATACAATCCAAACTATATACATTTGGCTAAGTGTGAGGAAATGAATTTTCTTTTGTTCTAGTCTCCAAGCTAATAAACCCAATGCGAATATTAAACCAAGGTTGGAAACAATCAACGCCCAAAAGCTTTTAATAGAAGTTACTTCTAATGAGCCATTTTTCTTGGGTTTTTGATAAACTTTACCGCTGGGTGTATCTTGAACGCTTTTAAAGTAGAATAATCCGTAAATTGCAGTGACAATTCCTGTTAAGGCAATTGTTAATCTCCAGTTAGAACCGCTACCACCTAAAAAGCTGGTTGCAATTGCAATTGTTGGTAATGCAAATTCTGCTCCAAATGCTCCAAAGTTACCCCAACCGCCATAAATACCCTGGGCAATTCCCATTTCTTTGGGAGGAAACCATTCGGCTACCATGCGGATTCCTACCACAAATCCAGAACCGACTATTCCCATTAATAAGCGACTAATAACTAGTTGGTTAAAGTCTTGGGCTAATGCTGTTGCTAAACAAGGAACAACTGCAAACATTAATAAGAGGGAATAGGTAATTCTTGGCCCGAATTTATCCAATAACATCCCAATAATTAGACGGGCCGGAATTGTTAATGCTAGGTTACAAATTCCTAATGTTTTAATTTGTTCAGGAAGTAAATGTAATTCTTTTCCAATTGTGGTAGCGAAGGGGGCAAAGTTAAACCAACAAACAAAGGTTAGGAAAAATGCAAACCATGTCTGATGTAGTATGCGATAGCGGCCTTGGAATGAAAATAATCCTTTTAACATTTCTTTTCTCGCTAAATAATTGAATTTCTGAAAAATTGGATATAAAAATCCAAGGACAATTATGAAATTGCCTAAATTGATGATTTATCAAACGCGGATAAACGCAGATAAACGCGGATGATTTTATGTCTAGTTATTGAGGTTAAATTATTGCTGGTTCTCGCAATTTTGCCCCAAATTTGGTAATTAGTATTTCTTTCAATATGGGTTGTAAGTCTTCGCAGGGAATACTTTTTTGCACACAAGTTCCTAAATGTGCGTCTTTCCCCACTGTTCCACCCATGTAAATGTCTACACCTTCCAACATTTTGCCATTTTTACGCACTTTAGTTCCCATTAAGCCAATATCGGCTACTTGGGGCTGTCCACAGGAGTTAGGGCATCCTGTCCAATGAATTCGCACAGGACGTGATAAAGTTAGTTCAGATTCCAATGATTTAATCATTGCTAAGGCGCGATTTTTGGTTTCTATTAAGGCAAAGTTGCAAAATTGTGCGCCTGTACATGATACTAGCGATCGCATTAATAAACCAGGATTAACTGAAAATTTCTCTAATATAGATTCTGTGAAAAATGTTGTTAAACTGGAATCGGGAATATTCGGGATAATGACATTTTGTTCTACGGTAAACCGGATTTCTCCGCTTCCGTAAACTTCCGCTAATCTGGCAATTTCCAACATATCATCAGCAGACAATCTGCCGACGGGAATATTTAAACCTGCGTAGTTAAATCCAGGTTGTTTTTGTTTATATATGCCCACATGATCCCGTTTTTCCCAGTCAATTTCATCTTTTGCTGCTGCGGGTAATAATGATTTTCCAACTCGCTTTTCTACTTCAGCACGGAATTTTTCTATCCCCCATTCATCAAGTAACCACATTAATCGGGCTTTTAGTCTATTTGCACGTAAGCCATGATCTCGGAAAATCTCGACAATGACTTTGCATAATGATACAACTTCGGCGGGAGATACCCAAACATTGAGAGGAATAGCAGCTTCACAACGTTTTGCCGAAAATAAGCCGCCGACAATGACGTTAAACCCAAAGATTGGTACTTCGTTTTCATTTCTCCAAAAAGCGGGAATAAAGGCTAAATCGTTAATTTCTGCATGAACGGAATTATCTCTTCCTCCAGTAATTGCAATATTAAATTTGCGGGGAAGATTGCTAAATTCTGGATTACCTTCACCGTTGTTAGTCAGCATATCCTGGATTTGCTGCACTAATTCTCTGGTATCATAAAACTCATCTGCATCTAAACCAGCTACAGGATCACCTGTAATATTACGGACGTTATCCATCCCTGATTGGATAGTAGTCAATCCGACTTTGTGAAATTTATTAAAGATATCGGGGATATCTTCAAAGTTGATCCCGCGTAGTTGTATATTCTGTCTAGTGGTAATATCGGCGCTGCCATTTTCACCGTAACGCTGTACCACTTCTGCTAAAACTGACAATTGACTGCTGTTGAGAATACCGTTAGGTAGACGCATTCGCATCATGAATTTACCGGGAGTGACTGGACGGAAAAATACACCTAACCATTTTAGGCGATGGTTGAGGTCGTTTTCGTCCATTGCTTCCCAACCAATTTGGGCAAAATTTTCTATTTCGTTTTTAACTACGAGTCCGTCTTTTTCGGCTTTGAATTTCTCGAATTTATTGAGTTTATCTGTGGTAGTTGCTGTTTCTATCATTATGCTTTTTTTGGGGAAACAGGACTGAATTAACTGTGTATCCGTGTTCTTATCGGTTCTGTACTTGCCACTTTGGGGAAATAACTGATAGTAGTTTCCTGGTTGGTGGTGTAACAGTTTCGATATTGTTACGTTAGTGTGATTTTTCATAACAGTTCGTATAGTAGGTTACTAAATTTGAGTAATTATGCAAAAATTGGATATATTGATTGCGGTTTTTGCATAATTAATGGAAGATTGTTTTTAATAGATATGTTTATACAGATAAAAGCGGCAATAATTGTTTTGTCACTGGTAAATAACAATCACCTTGCTAAGTTTGATAGCAAAGTTTATTTTTGTAAAATTAGGTAGTTTGTTTGTGAGAATTGCTATATTATAATCTTGTGTTAATACCAAGATATTGAAATTAAAAAAAACCATGATAGATCCCGTAATCAACAGTTTTGTTCAGGAATATTTGCAAGATTATGAGCTAGAATCGAAAGATGATCCTACAGATTTTGAACGATTCGCTAATTATTGTGTCTTTTCGTCTTCTAATCGAACAGGAGACGAATTTGATATTACTAAAGTTCATACTGGACAACCGAGTGATACAGGATTAGATGGTATTGGTATTTTAATTGATGATATTTTAGTTAATTCTAAAGATGATGCAGAAAATATAATTGGAGATAATAAAAATAGAAGTTTTGAATTAAAATTTATTTTCATACAAGCTAAGTTAAAAAACAGTTTTGAACTTACTGTTGTAGAGAGAACAATGAGTGCAATTAAAGATTTTTTTTGCAGATTATCGAGATAAAAAACCTTTCTATTCAAGAAGTCAGAAAGTTCAGGAAAAGGCAAACTTAGCATCACATTTACTGAAAACATATATTAAAAATATACGGAAACGTCCAGAATGTAAGATTTACTATATCAGTATTTCTCACAAAGATGCTGAGTCTAAAATCAAAAATAAACAATTAAGATTGTTGAAAGAGTTAGAAGAGGAATTGACATTTTTATCTAGTATTAATTTTTCTTTTTGGGGATATAAAGATATTGAAAAGTTATATAGACAAACTCAACTTCAAGTTGAGACTACTATTAAAGTTAATAATTCCTTTGATTTGGAAGTTCCTGGAGTAGAGAAAGCATATATAACAACAATGTCTTTTTCTGAATTTAGGAAAATAATTTTGCGTGAAGATGAAGATAAAAGCATCAGAGATTTTATTTTTTATGATAATGTTAGAGGTTTTTTAGGAGAAGAAAATAGAATTAATGAAGGCATAAAACAAACTCTTGAATCTGACGATAAAATTTATCTTTTTCCTATTTTAAATAATGGAGTTACTATTATTACTCAAGAGTTACACATAGTCAAAGATAAAACATATAGATTAGTTGACTATCAAATTGTTAATGGTTGTCAAACTAGTCATGTACTGAATATTTGTAAAAATGTATCTAACATAGATGATACAATTATTCTTGTTAAAATAATAGAAACAGATAACGATAATATTAGAAATGAAATTATTAAGGCGACTAATTCTCAAACAGAGGTTCAGAAAGAATTACTAGCTGCTTTATCTGATTTTAATAAAAAATTAGATGAATATTATGAGATTCAGAAATCAGGACATCAGAAGCCACTTTATTATGAAAGAAGACCCGGACAATTTCTGCGCCAAGATGTTATTAAAAATAGAATTATTAAAATTAGACCTCAGATTAAAACTTTCACTGCAATGTTTTTGGATGAACCTCATAATTTTAGCTATTTTGATAAAAAATTAATTGATAGAATTGGAAATGATATTTTTGCTAATTCTCATTATCCAATCCCTTATTACACAAGTTCATGGGCATTTTATCAACTTAACTATTTATACAAAAAATTGAAAATATATGTAAATCTGAATTATGAAAAAAAAAGATACATCAACTAAAGTTAAATATTATCTACTAATGATTTTTAAATATATTGTTAGTGATAGTGATTGTCCTAGTTGTAAAAATAAGAAAGATATAGAAAAATATTGTGAAACAATTATTAGTATTCTTAATGATATTGAAAAATGTGAAGAAATATTTATCCAAACCAATGATAAATTTAATACTCTAGCCCAACAATATTATCAAAAATCTAATAACTCAGATTTTATTGATTATGAAAAAATTTGTAAACAACAAGCTTTTACTGATTTTATTTTGTCAGAACTAAATGCTACCAATAAAAATCTTCCAAGAATTCGACAAAACCATATAAATAGTAAGCAACTATTGCTTCCCCTGGAGAACTAGTTAATCATATGAGATATATCTGACACAATCTATTACTCGGATATTAACACTGGAGTAATAAACAGACATCACAAAACTAAAAAATGCTATAATGTGCAACACCAGAAAATTTACAGAGTCATTTGCTATAATTGTACTTAAGAATAGTTATGTGAGGTAAGTTACTATGATTACAAAACAAATGATTCAAGAGAAACTAAAAAATTTAACAGAAGAACAACTTAATCAAGTTTATGGAATTATTGAACAGTTAAGCGATTCAGAAAATGCTGTTAAAAAACCTAGTCTCATGTCCAAATTACGAAAGATTAAAATTGATGCTCCTGAAGATTTCTCGATTCAAGTGAGTGTTAGTTTAGGGAGAGATACAAGTGAGGGATAAAATTTTTGTTGATACGCTGTTTATTGTAGCCTTAATAAACAAACGGGATCAATATCATCTCAAAGCTTTAGAATTAGCTCAAAAATTTGAAAATTATCCTTTGATAACCACTGATGCAATTTTATTAGAAGTTGGTAATGCTTTATCGAGTAATTATAAAAGTGAAGCAGTTGAATTAATGGAAACTTTTTTAAATTCTGATGAAGTAGAAGTTATCCGGTTAAATCCTGAATTATTTGAAGAGGCATTAAATTTATACAAACAACATCAAGATAAATCATGGGGTTTAGTTGATTGTGTTTCTTTTGTGGTAATGAAACAAAATAAAGTTACTCAAGCTTTAACTTTTGATAAGCATTTTATTCAAGCTGGGTTTCAAGCATTAATGAGATAATAAAGATTGTCCTAAACTAACATTATTAACAGGTTTTACAATAATCCAGTCATAAGTTTTGACTTCTTTTGCTCCTGGTATTGAATCTCCCCATTGTGTTAATTCTTGAAAAACGGCTGATGATATGATAATTTATCCATAAAGTTGTTCTACTAATTGGATTTTTCCCTATAGCTGATAGATTAGTAATACAGCGGTTTCCGCTCTTATGAGGTACAAAGTTGAATCACGAAACTCTTGTAGTGCGGGCATCTTGCCCGCTAGATATGTACCTCATAACACCGGGAAGTGCTGTAGGTGAAGTATTGCTAACTATGATCATAAATTTTAGATAATTCCCAAGTTTTTTAAATCAACATCTAAATCAGTTTCATCATAATGAATATTAATGTTTCTAATGATAGTGATTTATTGAGAGTTGAAGAATTAAGTTTAGAGAATTGGTAACAGGAAGATGGCAGTTTTGGGCGATTTCACGTTTCTGTACACATTTTGGCGATTTCCCGCCCACCTCTTAGGCGGTTATATTAATTAATACTTAAAATAAGTCCTTCACGAGCTAGTAATGCTTTAGGGAATACTGACTGAATTTCAGTTTGAACATGATCAAGAAAATCATCATCATCAGAATGATGATAGGAGATTACTAACCGTTTTACTCCAGCTTTCTGAGCCACTAGGAGTAGGAATCAAACCACGTACAAGAATCGCACCTGAAATAGATCAGATTCACCAGCAAGAGTAGGACTTAGTTGTTCAGGAGCATAAATTTGAGAATCGGACAACTCAAAATTTAACATTTTATTGAAAATTAGAGCTTACTGAGCAGATCATCATAATGTCGCACTTCTAATAACTGGTTTTTTTCACCCACAATTACAACAGTCGGAGAGTAACATTTTAACTCTTCTATAGTAAACTGCCCGTAAGTCATGATAATCAAGCGATCGCCAACTACACCTAAACGTGCGGCTGCTCCATTTAATTCAATCGCTCCTGAATTAGCGGGAGCAGGTATGGCATAAGTAATAAAACGCTCACCATTAGCAATATTCACTACTTGTACCTGCTCATAGAGGAATATACCAGCTTTTTTCAGGAGAACCTCGTCAATGCTGATACTACCCACATAGTTAATATTTGCTGCTGTGAGCGTACAGTTATGAATTTTTGCCGACAAGAGAGTGCGCTGCATTTGAGTTTAAATTTTTTTTGCAACCAGTAAGATAGTTGGGAATTAGACTCAGTAAGTGATTACTGATGATTCCACAATTATCGGTTTAGTGGGTAATGAGTAATTCACATTACCATCACCCATAATCTATTATGCTTTAGCTTTAGCTGCTTGAATGAACTTTTCCACCAAGGGAGCTACCTTATCCACATCCTGCCAACCGAGAATTTGCGTGACCTTTTTTTCCAAATTTTTATAACTACGGAAAAATTCAGCAATTTCTTCTAGTCGGTGAGGGGATATGTCTTTGAGAGACTTTACATGAGCATAGCGCGGATCTTTATCGGGAACACAAAGAATTTTTTCATCACGATCGCCACCATCAATCATTTCCAAATAACCAACTGGTCTAGCCGCAATCACGCAACCGGGAAATGTTGGTTCATCCATCATTACCATACCATCTAACGGATCGCCATCATCAGCTAAGGTATTAGGGATAAAACCATAATCATAAGGATACTTGACCGAAGAATAGAGAACCCGATCTAAAGCAAATGCTTGTAAATCCTTATCGTATTCGTATTTATTTTTACTTCCGCCAGCAATTTCAATCAGGACATTAATTACACCTGGCTTTGGTTGGGCAGGAATCAAAGATAAATCCACAACAAAACTCCTTTACTAAAAGTGAATAAGCGGTAGCAGCCATTTTCGCTCCCAGTGTAAGATTCTAAGGCATTGTGGATCTCTTCCCCCAGATTCCTGCTAAAAATCTTGGCGAATTTCACAAATGATCAAAAAAAAGCAGAGAAAAAAACTCCCTGCCCATTATCCTCTGCTTTGACTCCTAAATTCTGCTGTATATTTTAATCTCCGGGAATAGATAGGTTATAGCTTAAGGATGGCTGATTGTTTTCAACATTTACTGAAGAATAGTGGGCGATGATAAATACTGGTAAAGTGAGGGTGATCAAAGCGATCACTGTTCCCACAATGTCTGCCAAACGTTGGGAATATGTATCGGAAGAATGGGCAGACTGGCTATTTAAATTCATACAAGGTTGCAATTAATCAGAATCACGAGTGGGTTGACTCCCTGGAAAAGAGGGTCTACACTATTCTAACTATTTTTTTACTATAAACCGTAATGTCAGGGATAACTGACATTTTTGATCCTTCAGAAATTCCGTAGGGGCGCAGGTCTTGCGTCCAATTAGATTAGTCCCTGCGCCCAAGATTATGCAGCCACTTTTTGTCCTGTAGTTGATTCTTCAGATTGTGGTGACTCTTGTTTTTCTTGATTTCCTTGTTCTGAATCACTGCTGGGTTGAACTATTTGGAGGTGAATATTATTCACTTGATTAATAAATAGTTCTATTGCCTGACTTACTCTTTGTTGTTGTTTACCTTCTTCGGAAATATCATAACAACGATAGGCTGGGCTAATTCCCAAAATAAACTTTTCCTGTTCAGCTTCTAATAATTCAACGGCTTTGTTAGCAGCCATCCAATTTTTTTCAAAAGGAAATGAGGTAACGATACTAGCAACAATGGAAGCAACGGCTGGGCAAATAACAGGCAGCCATTTTAACCAGCTTTGTCCTGCTTCTAATTTATCCACCAACACTAAAATTGGTGTGACACCTGACAAAATAACGGTAGAAATTTGCAAAACATAGTAAAGAGTTCTGGCGAGATTTCGAGAACTTTTATAATCATCAATCAACTCTTGACAATATTCTAAAGCTTTAGCTCGTGCTGGTAAAACTGTATTATAGTCCAATGTAGTACCATTGCTTAATAGAGAGGTATAGAGTTCAGCTTTTTTGGAAAGCTCAGTTTTTTGTGATTCCTTTTGAGCATTCTTCACAGATTGTCTATTGAAGATAAACAAACCAAGAGCAACAGTTAAAGCAACGGATGCAGCAGTTATATATTGTTGATCACTAGAACCAACATAAATGATGAAAATTGATGTGATAGCAACTGCGGCTAATAAATAATCAATCAACTTGAAAAAAAACAGCATATTTTTTCCTGGTGTGGTTATTGTCGGAATGTTGAATTGATGATTGGAAACCCCGTTGTAAAAATATTTTCACAACCAAAGATCTATATTACACGAAAGTAACATTATTGACAAGTTGCCAGGACTAGCAATATTTTTCGGAAAAAAGGTTAAGATCCGGATTTTCCAGTTGTTTTCAAGGATACGCTCAAAGATTGATGGAATAAGGATTGTAGGCAGGTATGATGGGAAGCGGTAACACATCAAAACCCGTACCCAATAAAAATGTTGCCTATGCTACCTGTATTTTATCAGACATATTTAGAGACACAATTTAGCCCTAGCGAAAGTTTATTTCTAAATATAATAATTACTGTATTACAGTCAATTCAAAATATAGGTTTATGGTAAGTGTGGTATGGGAGAACAGAAGTTTTCCCGTATATTTTGAATTATTACCAAAATTAGGGAGTAGTAATTTTGATGAACAAAAGAAAATATTATCCCATATTTTACCGATATTTGATATTTATAAAATATGTGTATTAGGAGATAGAGAATTCTGTTCTGTTGTCTTGGCAAACTGTTTCAGGGAAAGGGAAGTATATTTCTGTCTTCGATTGAAGAATAATCACTTTGTAGAAATAAAAAAAGATATTTATGTGCAATTAAAAACTTTGGGATTATCTCCAGGTGTTTCTTTATTTTTACAAGGTATTGAAGTCACAAAAACTCATGGGTTTGATAATTTCAATATCGCTGGTAAATGGAAAGGTAAAGTTAAGGGAATAGCCCCAAAAGAACCGTGGTTTATTTTAACAAATTTAGATACTATCGCCGAGGCTATTTCAGCTTACAAGAAAAGATTTTGTATTGAAGAAATGTTTAGAGACTTTAAAAAAGGAGGTTATTGTTTAGAAGGTACTCAAGTTAGAGGCAATCGACTAATCTCTTTGGTTATATTAATAGCTATCGCCTACACTAGTGCTACTATTGAAGGACGGCAAATTAAGCGCCAAGGGTTGCAAAAATACGTTGGTCGCGTTAAAGAATTTGGCAGATATGAACGTCGTCATAGTACTTTTTATATTGGATTTTATGGTACAGCTTGGGTTGATTTTGATACAAGTTGCTGGGACTCGGTTTTAGATTTATTGAGACTTATTCCTAATAAGCGCAAGTACTATCAACGGGGTCTAAGGGCTATAGAGCTTATTCTACCTACATCCTAGCTTCATTGTCGCCCCGTCAGACCATTACCTTGAACTAAAGTAAGTTGACTATTAGATAATTCTTTCAATCTTTTTGCTAATTGAACTCCAATTAATGGCTCATTTTTGAGGACTTTAACCAAAAAATCGTTGCGTTCTGCTTCTGGTAAAGTGGGAATTAATGCTTCTAAAGATGTAAATTCTGCCTGTGTAGAATTACTAGCTGTAGCTGCTACTGTAATTAGGGCTTGCTGAATAAGTATCCAAAGCGAACCTAGATGCCACACAGTGCGAAAAATGGTGGTTTGGGAGATTGGTTTCCAAATTCACCCCCTGATTTTCCATAGAAATGCAAGGATTTTGAGGCTCTAAATGCCATAGCCTTGCACTTTTTTGTTCCCAAAATCAGCAAAACCCTTATTTAGAGGCGGTTCTAGCTTTACTCAGCAAGCCCTACTTAACCAGCTTTTTGTTGATGTGTGACAGTTAGGGTGCGGAATGTGGGCTACAAACCCATCTTCCGCACCCTAAACTGTCACACAACGAAAAATGGTCGTTGGGGGATTTGGGATTAGCGAACTGCTTGCAGCAGCGCTTCGCTATCGCCACATAAAATTTCGACCTTTTTGTATAAAAATCATCCTTTAATATATTAAAAAGTCCGAAATTACCGATTGTGACACCGGGGGGTGCGGAATGTGGGTACAAATACCACCCTTGACAATTTCCCCTTTTCCTTAACTTGTCACCAATGCCTTAGTATGTGACAGTTGAGGGGGCGGAATGTGGGTTTTATACTACTTGCTTATCCGTAGTTTTTGATTCGGGATGGCTATGGTGGGTAAAGCCATCACCCTTGAGGAAAAACTTTTTGGTTTACTGTTTTCGGAAGCTCGACGTTTACTTGAAGATGCTTCAAGTCACATATAGAGTCGTTTCGCCGAAACGACTCTATATTCTTTGAGTCCGATAGCTATTATATTACAGAGAACTTAGCCTGAACAACAATATCATTGAAATCCAAATCACCACCATTAGGTAAATCTTCAAAGCCCCACATATTATCACCCAAAGAAAGAACATGATCTTTCTTGTCGGGATTAGCGCCCAAGAAAGCAAAGTAAACAGGTACGCCCGTATTACCTAAAGCACCATCCACAGTACCATTAGCAATCAAATAGGGAGCATAAATCTTACCACCAGCAAACACACCTTGAGTACCAGCCCCATGGTCATTCATTATTACACCATGCAACTGACTATTACGGATAGCGGCTTGATCATAACCAGCATCACCAGGACGGAACAAAGTACCAGTTAAACCATCCTTCACAGTTCCTTGAGTATCCTCAACCTCATAGAAACCAATAGTATTATCATAAGCCGCCTCACTAGCAACCACAGGGAACAAAGCCTGAATTTCTTTACCATTGAAATCTCGCAAATCAACAACTTCCATACCTGATTGTCGTTGCAAATCAGCACCCAAAGGCACAGGTTCATTAGTAGTTTCCACCGTTAATACTAAATCCTTTTGAGCATCACCCAATTGGTCTTGGAAACTCAATTGCAACTTACCAGCAGCCAGTTCATTAATATCCAAAATCTCGGAACTGCTGCTATTAAACGGAGAACCCAATAACACCCGATTCAACAAACTAGAATCAGCCTTCACCGCATCCAAACTAGTATCCTGCAACAACACAGCACCCAGATATTGACTTTGGAAACCATCAATAATTTTCGTGGGATCAGCAATGAAATTATCAGGAATTACAGAGAAGATAATTTCAGCACGTTGGAGTAAAGCATTGAGATAACCATTTTGACCTGGTAATAAACCATTCACAGCACCTTGTTCATTGTCATAAGCCACAAAAGCAACTTCATGAATGACTTGTTTCTCTAGATGCTTACTATTCAGAGAGAATTTGAGCTTCTGATTATTTAACTGTCCTTGCAATTTCAAAACATTGTTTTGGTTGTTAAAGACTACTGCTGATTTAACAGAAACATTAACTGAAGCTGAATCTGTACCGCCCTTACCATCATTAACTTGATAGGTGAATTTATCTATTCCCGTGAAATTGCTGTTGGCAGTATAGATAATAAAATCATCAGTTTTGTCATTAGGTGTGCCATTATCATTAATTTGCACTTGCCCATGACTGGGAGTAGAAACAATGCTCAAAGTTAAAGAATTATTATCTAAATCTTTGTCATTGTTGAGAACATCAATATTAACTGCTGTGTTAGTTGTAGTTTGGGCGTTGTCATCTTCAGCAATGGGGATACTATTTAAATTGTTGGTATTGATACCCAAAGGTGCAGTAGTCTGTAATCCCAATTCTTTAGATAATTCATTTTTCTGACGGGGTAACAGGTCGGTATTGAAATTACGGGCATAAATTTCGCTATAGTTACCCACCTCTTTAATCATCTTCACTACAAAGTCATTGGGTAAACCAAGAGATGTACCGATATTTCCTCGCAGTCCTAAGAATGCCTGAATTTCTATTGATGAGTTATTTTCCTTGAGGTCATCGGTATTATCAGCAATGAATTGATCAATATTTTCAGAGGTAATGCCATATTCTTCCGCTTGTTTTAAGGCATTTGTTACCCAGCGCACTACATCAGACCAATCTGATTGATTTTCATCAACAATTAGGGCTAAAGGCTCTTTAGTGAAATTATCTCTGATAATTTGATGTTCTTCGGGATGGGGTAGGGAAGAAATTCTACCTGCTAGTAAGGAAACATCATTAAAAACAGCATCTACTTGTTTGCTGTCGTAAGCAGCATACATCTCACTGCTGCTGCTATAAATGACGGGATTGATCTTGACATCAAAGACCTTGAGGGCATCTTCTAGGTTTTGTAAGGCTGTAGTTCCTGCAACTACACCAATTGTGCGACCGTTGAGCAGAGGTAAAGCAGTAATACCACTATCTAATCGTGTCAAAAGTCCCTGTTCGGTGTAGAGATAAATGGGACTGTAGTCAACACCCAATTTGGCATCACGCATCAGGTTTTGGGTATATGCACCAGCAGAAACATCGACTTTACCATTAGCAGTATTAGCAAAACCATCGTTAAATTGCTGAGACACAAATTCAATCTTGCTGGCATCGCCAAATACTGCTACTGCGATCGCTCGACCTAAGTCAATATCAAAACCTTGGTAAGTACCATCATTGTTCTTCTCAACAAAACCTGGGAATGTAGAGCTTTCTGGGATACCAAATTTGAGAACTCCGCGCTGTTGAATCTCTGTGAGCAAATTGCGTTGATCATTATTAATTAATTGGATATCTTGGGTGACACCAGAGAAGGGTGGAGAATACATTAATCCATTGTCTGTCCACAGAAGATTGCGATCGCGCTCTAATTTAGAGAAATGACGTTGATAAATTTCCCCATAGTTACCAACTGCCTCGATGATTTGCACGACAAAATCATTGCGGATATTTAATGCTTTTCCTAGTTCATCTTGCAAACCTAAGAAGCGACGAATCGCCGGTGAAGCATCATTCTTGGTATCAGTATCAGTATTCTCGGCAATAATTTGGCCAATGTTTTGGGAAGTAATACCAAATTCTTCTGCTTGAATGGTGGCATAAGTCACCCAACGGACCACATCTGCCCATTCTGATTCATTTTCTGGCAATACCAAAGAAATGGGTTCTTGAGAAAATTCTACGTCGAGGATGCGGTTTTGAGCTATGGCATCACCTAAACGATTGTAAATTAATGCCCTGTCTGTAGAAATAGCAGCTATCTCGCCATTCTGATATGCCGCAAATAATTCATCTGTTGTTTTAAATTCTTTGGGTGTGAAGTTAATTCCCTGGGGTGTTAACAGGTTTTGCAGATTACCTAATGCATTGGTATCACTGACGACACCAATAATCAACCCGTTCAAATCTGAGGCATTTTTGATCGTGCTATCGGCTTTAACTGCGATCGCTTGGTAATCATAGAGATATGTAGGCCCAAAATCTACATTCAGTTTAGCATCCCGATCAAGATTTTGGCTGACTCTCCGCGTAGTTAAATCTAAAGTTTGGTTAGCCACCTGTGTGAAGCCATCGTCAAAAGAAGTTGTAACTAATTTGATTTTGCTCTCATCACCAAACAAGGCAACTGCTATGGCTTTCACAAATTCTAGGTCAAAACCCAAGGTGGTAGCATAACTGTTTGATGTTCCAAAGGTGATGTAACCACGTTCTAAAACTTTGTCTAGTAAGGATTTATTACTAGTATCTGTAGATTCTGGTATGGAATTAGCAGCAGTAACACCAGTATTTATAGTCTTTAAGGGTTCTGTTGCTGCTTTAACTTGCGGTGTTACTTCTGGTATGGCTTGAGGTGCATCAACAATCTGAATAATTTCACTCAGGTTCGGGAAGAATGAGTAAGTTGCCCCATTATTTTGGATCAGTGCCAGATTCTTACCTTGGAAATCTAAGATGCCACTGAGGAAAGTAAAATCATTGAGGTCATTAACACCAAAGCCACTCTGGGAAATTTGGATTTTATCACCTTGATTGGGATTGAAATCTAATAGAGTATCAAATCCATCATTAGCAGAATTGAGGAAGAAGACATCTGCACCTTGACCACCATTGAGGATATCATCACCCAAGCCACCAATTAAGATATCATGACCTTCACCACCAACTAACCAATCGTTATCTTCATTACCGACCAGGGTATCATTACCGCTTTGTCCTTCTATTTGGTCATTACCTGCATTACCTTCCAGATAGTCATTGTCCACCCCACCTTTGAGGATGTCGATCCCTGCACCACCTTGGAGACTATCTTCGCCAACACTACCTTCAAGAATGTCGTTTCCGTCCCCACCATTGAGGCTATCATCCCCATAATTGCCTTCTAGAAGATCATTACCTGCACCACCAATCAAGGTATCGTTGTCTTTACCACCACGCAACAGATCATCACCTGCTTGACCATCGAGGATATCACTACCATAATCACCCTCTAGGCGGTCATTGCCGGCTGCACCTGTCAAAGTATCATCAGCAAAAGTACCAAGCTTAACAATGGCTGTAACTGGGTTATTAACTACACCTTGATCATCATCTGCAATTTCAATTAATCCAACTGTGCCTGTGGGGTCAATGGTATAACCTTCACCTACTGATTTCAGTCTTAGGGCAATGGTTTCTAAGGGTTCATCAATGGTATCGTTGAGGGCTGTAACTTTAATGGTGGCACTGCTTTGACCAGGAGCAATATACAGTTCACCAATGTTATCTGCGGATACGTCTAGTTGATAGTCTTGGTTGAGAGTCGCAGTTCCGGTGAGGGAGTAGAAGACGGTTAAACCTTGGTTGGGTGCAGGTTGGTTGAGTTCAATAGTGAATTCTACTGAGTTGGTACTGTTTTCAGCTATTTCTTTGTTAACTGTAACTACGCGAATCCGACGGTTGCCAAAGGCCGCGATGTCTGCATCCACGAAGGTGTTACTCTTCTGGAGAGTAGTTTGAAACTCTTGCTCAACCGCTGCTGATGTTTTCTGACCTTGAGCCAATTCTGTTACCAACTTGGCACTATCACCCTGTACCAACCGTTTCATTGAAGCTATAGCTGGCAACACTTCAGCGAGAGTTCTCTTAGTAGCGATTTGGGCAATTTGAGATAAATATTCGTTACCTTGGACGACTATTTGCGCTACTGTATCTAACTGTTGTTCTGTAGCTGTAAGATTTCTTTCTGTAATCAGGAAGCTAAAGAAGGGTTTAAGGTCAGTTTCTTTAGTGAAATCTAAACCTGTCTGGGTTTGTGCGGAACGTTGTTGGAGGAACTTAGCGAGTCCAGCGATCGCATCTAGTAAATTATTAGGATTAGCTTGTCCCTCTGGTGTAGCAGTTTGCAACCCATCCAATAATGCTCTACCTTGATTGAGCAATGCCTGAATCTGTACATGAGTTAAGTAAACTTTTAAGCCATTTGCTGAGTTTTCACCTACAGCTTTGAGAGGATCAAAGGTTTCTAAATTAACTGCTAAATTTAGCCCTAATTGCTGTTTAACTAAAGTATTCGCTTCATCTCGGTCTAATCCACCTTGTACCAGCTTTGCCTGTAAGCTGGTAAGGGGAGTAATAATTGTTGCACCAGGTAGAGCAATTAACGCCCCTGATGGTAAGCCACTGGAAGTATCAAAACCTCCTAAACCCAGCAGTTGTCCTTCATTGATATCTATTTGTCCATTGTTGTTTTTATCCAGTTCTACAGGCAAATCAAGATTAAATTGACCATATTCATCCGTAATGGATTTAATTTCTTCTTCATCCCACTGATTATTAAAGTTGACATCAAAGAATATCGTTGCACCAGCAATATAGCTTTGAGACAGTGCGCCACTAGCACTAAATCCACTTGCGCCCAAGGAGAATTTCGCTAAATTAAAGCGGGCAAATTCTTTTTGCCATACTGTACCTACGATGGCGACGCTGACTTTAGCATCGAGGAAAGCATCAATATTTCCATTCAGGTCAAATAATTGTAATGGGTTGTTGATCCGAGAAATAATCTCAGAACCGCGAATCTTGCCATCGCTAGTACCATTATTTTCGCCAACATCATTGAAGCCTAGACCAACTTTCCCCTGAATGCCACCGCGCATAAAAGCACTAGCAAAACCAACATCTAATCCTAATCCTGCTGCAATAGTGGCATTCAAAACTAACTCATCAATATCTTGTCCTTGAGCATTCCAATCACCGACGTAAAAACCATCAAAGATTCGATAAATATCTTTAAAGGCAAAGTCTTTGTCTTTCCATTGATTGACACCATAGCTATCAAATCCAACCAGCAAATTAGTTTTAGCACTAAACTCACCACTTAGCTGACCTGCTATTGGCCCCCAAATGGGGAAGTTTTTAGACATTGCAAAGTTAAAGTCGAGGTCGGGAACATCATAAATTACCAAATCTGTAGTTTTACCCAAGAGCAAATCAATTGCTTTCATGGGGTTAGTAAGGACAGGGAACTGTAAACCTTCAATATTTTTCAGCTTGCTTAGGAAACCACTGGCAGGTTTACCACTACTTTTTTGTTCCGCTTGTTTGATTGGGTCTATGGTGCTATTGGTTGTTTGTAATGCCGAGGTATTGCCGTTGTTATTTGTTTCGACTTTATTGGCTGCATCTTTCGCATCTTTACTGGCAGCTTTAAAGCCGCTTAATGTATAACTGCCCAAATCAATAATAATTGGTTGATTGGCAGGCATCTTACTTAATTCAGTAATCAATCCAACAATATCACCAACTGCCTTAATGAATTTTTGTGATGTTTCTATTTTGGCTTTCTGGTCAGCAGGGGCTAATTTTTTAGCGATTTCTAACAGGGTAACTTTCCCATCTCTGTTATCGTCAAATCCACTTAATCTCAGTGTAGTAAAGAGTTTCGTATCGCTATTGAGTAGTTGAATAACAGGTTTCAGAGGCTCAATTATTTCGTTGACTTCTTTGATAATAGGTCCAATCAAGTTACTTATGAACGAGCCTAAGTCAATAGCTATATTATTCAGCTTGATATTTGCCCCGGTTTTTGATGCTTCCTGTTGATTGCCGTAGTTAAATACGGGGAAGTTAGCGGCTAAATCGAAACTAAAGGCAGGGAAGGCAGGATTACCTTCGATACTGGTTTTGGTTGTGAGTCCCAGATTAGCTCCACCAGTCAATTGATATTCCACTAGATCAAAGAAACCTTGTTTGGCTTTTCCTCTGCCTTGTTTGAGCAGATCAATTAAGTCTAAGGCACTTAACCGTCCACCATCATCAATACCTTTAGATGTCCATTTACCATTGCTGTAAGTTAGACCTAAATTTAAACCGCTCACTGTTCCGTTGAGGCTAATTTCTTTACCAGCAGTACCCTTAATAATACTCAACTGGGCGTTATCTAGTTTGATATCAGGGATATATTGGGTAATTACTTCTGGTAAACCAAGACTGTTAATAGGAACTATTGATTTGAGATCGAGACTTTGCGGTGCACTGAAGAGGAGGCGATCGCTACCAACAAATAAGTTAACAGTTGGTAAATATGTGCTGATATTGCTGGGTAATCCCAAAGCTGTAGCTAGTGTATTTAACTCAACCTCACTGCTAGCAAATTGATATTGAGTAGTGCCTTGACCAAAGTTACTTAAAGTTAAACTGGTGTTTTTTAAGGTTAACTCAGGAATCGTGGTAAAGATGCTATTTAGTTCAATAGCCTTGATTACTTGATCCAATTTGATCGTATCGGCACTAAATTGTAATTTGTCGTTGGCTAGGGATAGGTTAACTGGACCAAAGGCAGTCAATATTTCCTCAACTGGTTTAGAAATGGTAGTGGGTAGAATTGATCCAGCTTTATTAGTTAACCAATTTGCTAATTGTTCTGTGGGCAATTTGTCGGCTTTAAAGCTAAAGCTAGCATCTTTCCAAGTTCCAGGAGTACCACTAGCTGTTACTTCCGGTTTGGTAATCGTGACACTGGGGTTAGTAATCGGTAAATCTAAGCCATTAAAGGATAGATTATTGATGCCAGGGATTTTCTCTAAAACATCAGCTAAATCTAAAACCCCTTGGTAGGTAATTTGAACTGTGTTTTTGCCTAGTTGCAGGTCAATACGTCGTGCTAATTCTAGTAAATCATCAACTACATTGAGGACACTTTGAGGCAGTTGGGAAGTAGCTTGTTTGGTTAGCCAATTTATTAATTCTTCCTTCGGTAAATGATCTGCTGCAAAGGTATAATTGGCTTTGCTGATTCCTTTATCTAAGTCATAGATAGTGAGGATGGGATTAGTGATTGGTAGGGCTAAACCAGTGGTTTGTAATTCAGATAAACCAGGAATTTTTTGAATGACTTTGGCAGCGTCTAACGTACCTGCATAACTAATTTGTAGTTTGTTGTTTTTGAACAGGACATCAAAATCAGCCGCAGTATCTATCAGGGCAGTAACTAAATCTTTGATGGATGTAGGTAAGGCATCTTTCGCCGCATCTATTAACCATTTCTTCAAGCCATCTTTATTCAGTTTTTCGCCAGTAAAGCTAAAGTCTATAGGTTGTCCTGTAACTTTTGTGAGGGTGATCGCTGGATTGATAACTGATAGTGTACCAGCAGGGGGTAAAGGGACATCTTTGACCCCTGGAATTTTTTGCAGAATGCTCAATATATCCAAACTGCCGTTATAAAGAACTTGAATGTCATTTTTATCAATTAAGACATTCACGTCTTCAACTACACCAGTGATACCTTCGATGATATTTGTGGCAACTTCTGGTAGGGAATTTACCACTTTCTTAGTTAACCAATCTTTTAACTGCTTAACAGGTAGCTTATCTGCTTTAAAGCTAAAGTCGGCATTTCTACCAGGATTAAGAATGGTGATACTGGGATTTTGAACATTTAGGGTTAAATCGGAGACATTGAAGCTATCTGAATCACCACGAATACCCTTAATAATATCCATCAGGTTCAAATTTCCCTGATACATGACCTGCAACTGACTGTCACCAAAGCGCACATCCAGGTTTTGTCCGATGTTAGCTAAGGTGTTAAATATCGATAGCAGTTCGCTGGGTATAAGGGCTTTTGCTTGGTCTTTTAACCAGTTAATTAATTGTTCTTTGGGTAATTGAGCAGCAGCAAAGCTATAGCTGGCATTTTTACCTGGGTTGGTGATGGTGAGACTAGGGTTAAGAACTGGTAAATCTAAACTTTGAATTGGTAGTTCATTAACTCCAGGAATTTCCTTGAGGACATTACTTAAATTCACTGTTCCTTGGAAGGAAAGTTGAATTTGATTTGTACCAATTTCTAAGTCAATGCCTTGAGCGATCGCACTCAAGCTACCGAGAATTTTCGCTACATCTGCGGGCAGTAATTCTGTAGCTTTTTCTTTTGCCCACTTTGCTAATTCTTCTTTGGGTAAGCGATCGCTCTTTAATAGATACTGTGTCTTGAGTCCTGTACCTGGTTTGGGATTAATAATGGTAATGCTGGGATTGGTGACAGGTAAGTTCAACCCTTTGAAGAAACTAACATCTTGCAGTCCAGGAATTAAACCAATTACTTGGGCAATATCCAAATTACCGTTATAGGCAATTTGCATTTGTCCATTACCCAAAGTAAAGTTGACATCCTTGGCTATGTTCAGTAATTTATCCAGAACACCTTTCACCTCAGCAGGTAAGATATCGGTGGTGGTATTCTTCGCCCAGTTAATTAAATCTTGGGTAGGTAGTTTATCAGCCGCAAATACATAATCAAATGTGGCCAGAGTTGCACCTGCGGCTTTACCTTTATTAATCAAAGTAAAGCTGGGATTAGTAACATTGAGTTTTAATCCATTCAGAGGTAATTCTTTCACTCCTGGGATCAAACTCGCTATCTTCATTAAATCCACATCACCCCGGTAGTTAACTTGGATGATACCCTGACCAAAGATCACATCTAAATTTTCTGACAGATTATTAAAGACTGACTTAACTTCTGTCGGTATTTGACTGCTGATTAAATCGAGTAATTCCTGTTTTGGTAACTTGTCAGCCGCAAAGCTAAAGCTGGCATTTTTCCCAGGGTTAAGGATGGTGAGACTGGGATTAATAATATTCAGTGGTTGGGTAGTCGCAGGTAGTAAGTCTTTGACTCCTGGAATCAACCCCAGCACTTTCACCAAATCAACAGCACCATTATAGGTAAGTTGAATTTGGTTATTACCTACAACTACATCTAACTGTTGTGCTTGGGCTGTGATAGTATCGAGAACCGATTGTACATCAGTGGGTAATTGCTGTTTAATCCAAGTAACAAGTTGTGTTTTTGGTAACTCGTCTGCGGCGAAACTGTAGCTGGCATTTTTGCCAGGATTAGTAATTGCCAAACGGGGGTTAAGAACGGGTAATTGCAGATTATTGACAGGTAGTTCTTTTAATCCGGGAATTTCTTTGATAATCGTCGCTAAATCCAGTGCGCCTTGATAGTTGAACTGCACTTGATTACTACCCAACTGCACATCCATCTTATCTGCTACAGCTAGGAGTGAATCAACAATACTCCGTACTTCCGCAGGTAATTGGTTTTTAATTTCTGTTCCTAACCATTCAGTTAATTCTTGTTTGGGTAAACTTTCCGCGGATAAGCTAAAGGTGCGAGTTTTGCCGGTGCGTGTAACTGTAAAACTGGGGTTGAGAATAGGTAATGTGAGATTGTTGGGGGTGAAACTTTCTAACCCTGGAATTGTTTTCAGTGCTTTAGCTAAATCCACTGTTCCCAAATAGGTGATTTGGGTTTGTGTATCTCCTACCACTAAATCAATTTGGGCAATTTCATTGAGGAGTCCAGTTAAGAAATTCTGAACACTAGCATCAGAGACATAGGTTTTTACCTGTTCGGTTAACCATGTCTTCACCTGATTCATGGGGAGATTATCTACCCCAAAACTTAAACTGGGTGTTTGTTTGGGATTGGTGATGGTAATGCTAGGGTTAGTGAGAGTGAGATTTAAGCCTTTGAGGGGTGATAAGAAATCTCCTAGTTGAGTGCCGATTTGATCAATGATAGTTTTGAGGTTTAAATCACCCAAGTAACCTATTTGAATTTGGTTATTGCCAAATTTCAGGTCAATATTTTTCACTATATCCAGTGCTTTTTGCAGAAATGATTGAACATCGGCAGGTAATTGTTGGAGAAGGGTCGTTTTTACCCAGTTGACTAATTCAGCTTTGGGTAAACTATCACTGCTAAATGTGTAGTCAATATTTTTGAGATTCTTAGTACCCAAATTGCTTAATGTCAAACGGGGATTAGCCACAGGTAAAGCTAAACTATCTAGGTTTGGTAATTCTTGAATACCGGGAATTACCTTGACAATTTTGGCTAAATCAATATTGCCTTTATAACCTAGTTGTAATTGGCGATCGCTAAATAATACATCTACCTGTTGAGCAGCATTAGAAACGGTATTTAAGATTGATTTCACATTATCCGGTAACTGTTGCACCAACCAATCAATTAATTCTTGTTTCGGCAGGTTATCAGCAACAAAGCTGTAATCAATATCTTGACTATTAGGGTTAATAATTGTCAGTTTAGGATTAGTGACAGGTAACTTCAGTGTATCCAGTGGCAAATCTTGAATTCCCGGTATTTGTTTGAGTATTGCCCCTAATTCTAAATTACCCAAATAAGCAACTTGAATTTGATTTTTACCCAGTTTCAAGTCAACATTTTCTGCAACTTGCAATAAATTATCTAAAACGTTTCTTACTTCTTGAGGTAACAGTGATACAGCTTTTTCCCTCAACCATTTAGTTAATTCGTCTTTGGGCAATCTGTCAACACTGAAGACATAATCAATATTGTTAACACCTTGCTCTAAATTGACCAATGTCAAGCTAGGATTGGTAACAGGTAGATTCAACCTGTCTAAGGGTAAATCACTCAAACCAGGAATGAACTTAATGAAACTATCTAATTGCAAATCACCTTTATAAGTAATTTGCATTTGCTTTTTACCCAGAACCAAATCTACGCGCTCTAATTCTGAAGTCAACAACTGGTTTAAAATCGTTTGTACTTCTTGTGGTAATAAAGATTTACCCTGATTTCCTAACCAATTAATGATTTGACGTTTTGGTAAACTATCCACAGCAAAAGCATAATCAGGATTAGCAGATGTGGGATTAGTAATTGTCAAACGCGGATTAGTAACATCTAAGGTTAATCCTCCCAAGGGTAAATCTTTAACACCTGGAATTTCCTTAATGAGAGTTGCTAAATTTAAATTACCTTTATAAGCAACCTCAATTTGGTTTTTCCCTAATACTAAATCAACTGTATTTGTCAGGGCTAAGAGTTTATTTAAAACATCTTGCACTTCTGTGGGTAATAGGGTCGTAGCTTTCTGAGTTACCCAATTTGCTAGTTGTTGTTTAGGCAAGCTTTCCGCAACAAAAATGTAACTTGCATTCTTACTCTGAGGATTGGTAATGGTAATGCTGGGATTTTTTACAGGTAAGCTTAAGTCATTTAAAGGTAATTCTTTAACACCTGGAATTTCCCTAATTACCGTAGCAATATCTAAATCACCTTTTGCAGTAATTTGGATTTGCTCTTTACCTAATACCAAATCAACATTTTGTGTCAGTGCCAAAAGTTTATTGAGAACCTCTTGCACTTGTGTAGGTAGCAATGTTTTAGCTTGGTTAGATAACCAATTTACTAACTGTGCTTTGGGTAAACTTGCGGCTGTAAAAGTATAATTTGCACTCTTGCTACCAGGATCGGTAATAGTAATGCTAGGTTTTTCCACAGGTAAGGTTAACCCATTTAAAGGTAAATCTTTAATACCTGGAATTACTCCTCTTAACTGAGCTATATCTAAACTACCTTGATAAGTAACTTGGATTTGGTCTGAAGCAAACACTACATCCAAATTTTGTCCTAGTTTCAGCAGTTCATTGAGAACTGTTTGCACTTCTGCGGGTAATAAGGTTTTGCCTTTATTTGCTAACCAAGTGACTAACTCTGCTGTAGGTAAACTATCAGCAGCAAAGGTATAGTTAGCATTTTCTAAACCAGGATTGGTAATCGTTAATCTAGGTTTCGTGACAGGTAATTTCAATCCATCCAGTGGTAAATCTTTCACCCCTGGAACTACGGTTTTGAGTTGTGTTACATCTATTGTTCCCAGATAGGTGATTTGCAGTTGTTTGTCATTCAAGCCAATGTCAATCTGTGTTGCATCTTTGAGGAGGGTTTGCAATGCAACTTTCACTTCTGGAGAAGCATTTTTCAGAACCGCAATTAGCTGTTGATTGATTGCAGAGACATCTGTATCTGGCTTCCCTAACCAAGTTCTGATGGTTTGTGCAGAGATGTTGCTAAAAGTAGAAGTTAACGGTGCAGTGGCTAGAATTGTTTGTAAATTCTGGTTATACTGTACAGTTTTTTCTCCTACTGTTTCCGTCAGGGTTTTGTCAGCTACAGGAATTTGTTCAATATCCTGACCGGGGACTGTAGTGCTAGGTGCTTCAGGTAATGTAGCTTGAGAATCGGTCAGAGGTTGGATAGCCTCTTTTTCCGTTGGTACAGAGGGTAAGGTTTGGGTTTGGGGAATTGTTATCTGATCAGCAGGAGTAGTTTCCACTTGAGATGCAGCCACATCAATGGTTGTAACTGCTGGGGTTGCTTCTTGGAGGTTATTCTTACCTGCTTGTGGGTCTTTGAGTTTGATGTTAAAGGAAATCCCTAATTTGGTGGGATTTTTGGGATCATCAGCAAAGTCTACTTGCAAGAAGCCAAGATTACCCTTACCTTTGAAATCGTCTAAATCGAGGCTAACATCTGCATTAAATTTTGTTTTCTCTGGATCAAGATAAAAACCGAGTAGTTTATTGATACCAAAGCCCAAGCTAACATCATATTTAAAGTCACCTGTGAGTTGTCCTTGGGTGTCAAAACCAATACCTAGTGCTGGCACACCTAAATCACTGGATAAATCCAATTTAAACAGGTTGTACTCTTTGCTCAAGTCAAAGGCAAAGTAGACATCAGTATCTGTCATTTTTGTAGTGACATTTACCCCTGGTATGCCTAACTCCGTCAAAGCTTTTTCCAGAAAATTGTCTAGTTGAGTGGAAGTAAGTTGATCTGGTTCTAGTTGATTTATTTGCTTACTGACAAGATTACCTAAATCTGCCATTAAGGTGGGAGAACGACCTTCTAACGAGCCGATGATGGGCAATTCCAAATTGTTAATTGTGGATTGCAGGGTATCCAAACCTGCTTTTATCCCTTCATTGGTTTGGGTTTTATCTAATACCCGATCAGCTAAACCTACGATTTGATCTGCTACTGGCAGATTGTTGTAGTTGGGGTCACGACTGGTAATTTGATATTGAATGCTGGCTTCATGGGGCTGACTGGGATTGGTATCATCTTCGACAATCCCATCATCAATGGCTTGGATATTGACAGTTTGCAGCTGATACCAGTTGTCTGGTTGGAAAGTTAAGGTAATGAAGTCAGCCGGTCTAATGATCTTCTTTGTAGGATCTTTAGGATCAATATCAACATTAATAAACCTTAGCTGTTTTTTCTTGTTATTGTCTTTATCAACAATGAATGTATTACTGGTTAAGGTTAAGGTGACTGGTGCTGAAGGTTCACTCAGTAAGGAAAGTTCATATTGGGAATAGCGAATTTCGTCTTTGTCATTGGTTTTAAAAGGATCATCCTCAATGGCTACTGCACGATTACCACCAGTGACAATTCTAATGCCAGGAACATCATTGTCAATGATATTCAGGCTAGATGACTTAGAATCACCTAATTTATAGCCATCACCGGGTAGTAACTCAACGGTGACAGTTTCTGATGGGAAACGGGCAATAGAATTAGCTGTAATTTGATTAGCTATGGACGAGTCAACTTCTACCTGAATCTGTCCTTTGTAATTGAGAACGTTATTATCAATAGGATTGTTTACAGTTGTAACTGTCCATATCGCCCCATTCTGTAAAGTACCATTAATGCCGTTAATACCCTGAATTTGTGTTGTTGTTCCTGGTTGGTTAAAATTACTGGTATTAGCACTGAAGTAAACTTTCAAATCAGTTTCTTGATCTGTAAGAAAACGGTTGATGTTTTCCTTGATTTGTTGTTGACTACGTACTGTGTCCCAAACCCTTAATTCAGCAATATCACCGTTGAAATACTTTTCATTTGACCAATTACTTTGGGCGATAAAGTTCTTGCTACGAGATATATTTTGAGCGATGTTTTGCCCAGCTTCTGATTTAACTAACTCACCATTAATGTAAAGAGAAGCATTACCTTTACCATCATTAACTCCAGCAACATGAATCCATTCTCCAGTAGGTATCTGACTATCTGAGGTGACTTCTGTATAGCTTGAGCCATTATATGTTTCTAAGCGTAATCTACCTGTAGCGCCGTCAAAGTTCAAAATGATATTATCGCTGCCTTGGCCATTACCAAAGTCAATAATACGGGCGCGAACATTACCAGTGTTACTTTGAGGATGTTGATTAACTCTCACCCAGGCTTCAACGGTAAAGTCACCACCCATTGTGAGACTGGGCAAAGAAGCATAATCATCAATACCATCAAAGCTAAACCAGCCTTGTCCAAATTGATCAATTCGACCTGGGGTTTTAACTGAACCTGTTTTTTGACCAGCCAATTCAACAATACTGGCTGTAGGTACATCAATTATATTCTTCTGTTCCAGAGTAAAATCAGCTAACTGAAGCTCAATTCCTCCATTGTTTTTGGTAACATTGAGACGATAATAACGATAGGGTTGTGGATTATTGACTGTAAAAGCTTGCTGTTCAAACCGATTAGCAAATTTAATATTTGCCCGTGTATCTAGTGGGACAAAATTTTGACCATCATTTGACCCTTGTAATGTCCAATCAACCGGATCTCGACCAGAGAAATCATTAGCTGAGGTAATGTAATATTTGCTTACAAGAGTAGGATTATTAACAAATTCGTACTGAATCCAACCTGAATTATTACTAATTAACCATTTCGTTTGTGAGTTTTTATCAGCAGCACTTTCCTTTTGTTCTCCATTGGGAGAACTTAAACTAGAAGCAGTAATGAGAATATTATCACTGGCTACTACGCCTTTAGCTGAGACATCTAAAGTTAAGGTGGTTTTACCGTTGTTAGTAGTGCCGGGAGTAACTTTATTAATGGTAAAAGTTAGGTCTTCAATTCTCTTGTCATCAATGGGAACAATTGGTAATAAAACTTGATTACCAAATACCCGCACTTTGCTCGTATTAATAGATTGGTAATCTGCGTTTAAAGTTGCAGTGCCACCAACGATACGATAGTTAACTTCAATACCTGTATTATCTGGAGGCAGGTTATTGGAATCACGATCTAATTCAATGATGAAATAGCCCGGTGTAGAGTAAATTTCTGCTCCGGCTTTGCCTGGAATAATTCTAGCAGTGGGAACATCGTTATCTTTGATGATAACTTCTAAGGGTTTGAAGAAAATATCGTTGGTGGTTTTCCACTGCACACCGTTTTGGAATACGCCATTGTGGTTATTTCCACTACTGTCAAAAATTTGGTTAGGCGTTGCTTGTTGGGAAGCGGAATTGTAATACAACTTCAATCCCGGCTCATTACCCACCAGGGATTTGTTCTTGTTCATATTGGCTTGAATCTGCTCTTGTGTGCGAGCAGCATTCCAAATTCTTACTTCGCTGATTTGTCCAGCAAATTGCCGTCCTGTTGCTTCGGCATTCTCACCAATCAATACATCATAATTATTTGTAGGAAGAGTCCGACTAACTTGAACTTGATTATCCAGTTGTCCATCAATGTAGAGAGATAATGCTGCACCATCATATACTCCTGCCACATGATGTAATTTACCATCATTGACATTAGTTATGCCTCCTACCACATTTGTTGTATTCCCACCACCAATCGCAAATTCTAAACTATTGGTATTGTTGTTGCGAGCTAACCGCCAACTACTATCACCTTTAGTAACAATAGATTGCCAGTTTTTGTTGAACTGATCAACTTTGATCCAGGCTTCAACGGTGATAACATCTGTGAAATCAAAATCCGATTCTCGATCTACTTTAATGTAGTCATCAATGCCATCGAATTGCAAGAAGGAGTTAACAGTGGTGCTTAGGCTGTTATATTTTGGATCTTCACCACTGACTTGGAATGCGATTAAACTCTTTTGCAGATATTCTACTTTGTTATCATCAACCGCAGTAATTTGAATTGTTTGCGGTGTATTCCAGTTTTGTGGATCGAAGGTGATGCTGTGAGTATCCCCTGGGTTTTTACCTAAGAAGTAAAATTCTTCATTACCAGGAGTCATCGTGACTACAACTTTACCTACAGGTTGACTATTCAGCTTAATACTAAAAGCGTCTCCTGCGCCTTCTGTTGTACTCGATAGGGGCGTAACTGTGAATCCTTGTGTGTCGTTATCATCATTGTTAGCGATGACTAATTGATCTTTAACGTGAAGATTAAATTCCGCTAATTGAAGTTCATTTGCACCGCTATTAGTTAGGATATTCAGTCGATAGTAATTGTAGGATTTACCGTTATCAAAGTCAAAGGTTTTAGTTTCAAAGCGATTATTAAATTTAACTCCAGACTGCTGATCTAGAACTTCAAAATTTTGACCATCGTTCGAGCCTAGTAATTCCCAATTGATGGGATCTCGCTGTGGAAAATCGTTAGCTGAAGTTAGGGAGTAACTATTAACAACTGCTGCACTATCTAAAAATTTAGCTTGCAGCCAACCTTGCTTGTTAAAAATTAACCATTTAGTAGCAGAATCGTTGTCAAAAGCTTTCTCTTTTTGTTCAGTTGTTGGAGAATTGGGATCGGAAACAGAAAGTTGATTGTTCGCTTTCCCTAGTTCAATTAATCTGTCAGTAATTCCTAAACTAACTTGATAATCATTGGTGTCATTGTAAGTGGGATCTTGGCTGCGGACACGATTAGTAATTGCATAACGAACTTGCCCATCAGCAACGCTATCATTTTGAGGAACAACCGAGAAGCTTTGGGGTTGATTCCAATTATCTGGTGTGAAATTCAGGACAATTTCTGAGTCGGTGATGGTAGTTGTATTGCGTGTTGTTGTTAATATTCCTTCACCGGGGTTGCTGCTAAAAAAGTATAATTGAACCTTATCTGTCGGTTTGCTGGTCAGTTGAGCGGTAAAGGTAAGAGGAGTATTACTGTTTTCCTGGGTTGAGAATTGTAAACTGCTGATGGGTTGCCCTTGGGCATTTTTCAACAAAATACCAGCTTTTTCATTATCCTGAATAGTAATAGTTTTCTGGACATTCTCTGGTTGCTCGGTATCAACTCGATAACCTTGTCTTTGATTTAATCTGATGTTGATAGTTTCGTTGCTTTCTTTGATTTGATCGCCAAAAGAGTTAATGGTAATTTCGGCGGTGGTTTGTCCTTCAGGAATGATAATAACTTGTTCTTGATATTGTAGTTTGCCATCAGCTGCACCAATTACCGCATCTAAATCACCATCACTATTAACATCGGCAAAAACAGACGCACTGTTAGCTTGTACTTTCCAAGTGTTGCTGGGCGAGTTGGCATTATCTAAGGTAAAAGCAGGTGTGGTGGCATTACCTGTGTTGCGATAGAAAGATATAGTACCATCTTTGCGTCCTACAAATAGGTCAAGGTCGCCATCGTTATCGGCATCTATAATATTGGGATTGCTGTTGTCACCGATATCAATATTATTGAAGGGGTTGCTAGTGCCTGTTTGGGCTGAGAAAGTGGGTTGTTTTGGTGTACCCGTGTTTTTGTAGTATTTGATTGTGCCATCGGCTGCACCAATAACTGCATCTAAGTCACCATCTTTATCCAAATCGGCAAAGGTAGGAGTGCTATTATCACCTACGTCAATACCATTAAAGGGATTATTTGTACTGGTGCGTAATCCAAATTTGATTCCTGTACTATCAGTAATATTTTCGTAGTAGGATATCTGACCTGCACTATTACCAATAATGATATCTAAATCCCCATCTTTATCCAAATCAGCAAAGGTTGGAGTGCTGTTATTGCCGATATCAATGCTGTTGAAGGGGTTTTTGCTTCCTGTTTGTTCAATGAAGGAAGGAAGTCCCGGAGAACCAATATTCTCATAAAACTTCACAGTACCATCAGCATTACCCAAGGCAAGATCCAAATCGCCATCTTTATCCAAGTCGGCAAAGCTGGGAGTGCTAAAGTTGCCAATATCAATCTGATCGAAGGGATTTGCAGCGCCAGTTTGTGACTGGAAGATATTAGTGTTAACTATGAAATCTTGGTTCAAGGTTGCAGTGCTACCATCTACAGAGAAGGAGACTGTCAAACCACCTTGAGGTGCTGGTCTATCGAGTGTAATTTGTACTTTTTGTGAACCGCCTTCTTCAGAAATGGTAGCATTGTTTCCTGAGAATTTTGCTACTGGTAAAGTTGGATCAGGACGAGTTATAGATGAATTAATAGCAGTATTACTGTCAATGTTTTGATTGGTAACAGTAATATTTTGTTGTAAGTTAGTGTTGTTGTAGTTAGAATCTGCACTGCTTGGTGTTGCTTGAATCTGATAAGTGATATTACTATCAACTAAAGTATCAGCCTTACCAACAACAGTAATTATTTGATATTGATCCCAATTATCAGGTGTGAAAACAATTGGAGATATAGTTCCACCTTGATAAAGTTTTAATTCACCTTCGGTTGTATTTAAACCTGTAAAACTAACAGTTACATCGCTACTGGGTTTACTTTGCAAACGAATGGCAAAACTTTCTCCATCTCCCTTTTCAGATGTTTGCAAAGGACGGAAGCTAGAGGCAATAATGGGAGTAGGTTGACCTTGTGCGTTTAAATTCTGTGAGTCAAAGGTGACATTGGCTATTTTTAATCCAGCAATATTGCTATCAATAAGTTCCAGGGTTTTAGTTTGGTTAGTGCTATCAATTGTGTAGCCGTTACCAGGATTTAAGGAAATAGTAAGATTTTCCTTTTGTTCTTTAATAGAGTCACTAACTGGAAAAATTGGTAAGATAGCAACAGTTTCACCTTTGGGAATGATAATTCTGTGACAGAGATTAAATTCCGCTAATTGTAGTTCGTTGGCTCCATTATTGCTAGTAATATTCAGGCGATAGTATTTATAAGCCTTGGTGTTATTGATTGCAAAAGTCTTAGTTTCAAAACGGTTAGCAAATTTAATCCCCGATTGTTGGTCTATTTTTTCAAAGTTGATACCATCGGTTGAAGCTAATAGTTCCCAATTTTGTGGATCTCTATTTTCAAAATCATTAGCTGAGGTAATGGTGTAGGTATTAAAAATAGCTGCATTATTTGGTAGTTGATATTGAATCCAAGCAGATTTAGCAGAAATCAGCCATTTGGTATTGGTATTGTTATCAAAGGCTTTTTCTTTTTCTTCACCTACGGGAGAAACCAAACTGGAAGCGGAAATTTGTCCATTAGCTGGTATGGTATTAAGTGTACTTAAATTCCCTGTATAGTCACTTCCTAAAGTTACAGATCCACTGACAGTATAGCTTACTGTCAAATCTTCTTTGGCAGGATGACTTAGTTGTAGTCTAAATTGACCAGGTTGATCGCTATTTTCGTTAATATTTCCATCTACAAACAAACTCAATTTAGGTGTACCTAAGTCTTGAGGTTGCGCTCCTTCTGTCACTTGGTTTTGGAAAGGTATCTGAGTAGTGACAGGAACAGAAATACCTAAGTTAACATAATTACTATCTGTACTGCTAACACTTGCTGTCAGATTAAAGTCGGAATTAACACTATTGAGTATTATTGTTTGCCATTGATCCCAATGATTAACAATTGGTGAATTCGGATCTGGTGCAGTGGAATTAGGTGTAACGTTGACTGATAGCTTATATTTACCAGAATTTTGGTTGCTATTATTAATTCTGGTTAAACCATAATCGACGCTATAATAAGCGACACCAATGTAGTAAGTATCGTCGGCTGTAATTGTATATTCAATCGAAGGATCGTTTGATCTGCCAGGAGCATCATCATTTTCAATGACAATTGAACCTTGGGAATTAAATAGTTTTAGTCTAGAATCTAAGTCAGAAATTCTGGGATTAGTAGAGCCAGCATCTACACGAATGCTAATTTTATCACCTTTGCGTAGGGCGATTTTAAATAAATCAATATCTGTTTTGGAATAGTCACTACTAATCTCACCATCAAAAGTGAAAGCAGTTGTTGTAATAGCAATAGCTTTCGCTGATGTATCATTACTTTCCATTGCTTCCGTCGAACCTTCCGTTAAACTCCTACTTCCTGAAGTTAATGCGGAAGATTTGGAAGCTTGATATTCGAATCGAATCTCATTACTATCTAAAGTCCCGACAGTCGGATTATTGAATTTAACAGTAACATCTTTGATGGGTTGACTGCCCAATTTTACTTTGAAAACTGCTTTGCCATCCCTTACTACTAAGGGATTATTCGTGGTAACTAATTGGTTATTTTGGTCAACAATGAATACTCGCGGTTGATAAAGACCACTATCTTCTATGGTGATGTTGGCGGTAATGTTGTTGACAATCTGACCATTTTGTTTTAACCGGAAATTGGAAATATCTTTATTATTGGTGACATCCAGATCAAAATGATAGGGTTGTATTTGAACAGTAATACTTTCATTATTTTCTTTAATGGCATCTGGTAATGCCATAAAGTAAATTCTAATTTTATTCGGGTCAATTACGGTGTTACCGGGAATATTTAAGTCTTCAACTTGGGGAATGATAATTCCATTTTGTTGGCTATCGGCTTGAAAGGAAACTTTGCGATATTGGGAATTGAGATAATCAACTCCTTGAATTACATTTTCTCCAGCCGTAATAGTATATTTTACCCACAATCCCAAGGAGTTGAGAATGGGTTTATCTGATTTTAATTCAATATAACCAATGGAGTAAGCATCTTCTTGGTCGGATAACAATGCCCCATATTCTTTAGCGTTTCTAACTGTTACCAGTTCTAAAGTGGGTTCATTATCTTCTATAGAGACTGTCGCAGACTGTTTTTGAGTATCTACCTGATAAAACTTGTTCTCAGTACCACTCCCGTTTGTCGGTTGTACCAGCCGAACAGTGACAGATTCGGTATTTTCTGCAACATCATCATCAATAGGTTCTACACCAATAATAATGGTTTTATTACTTTGCCCAGTATTAGCCTGAACAGTAATTTCGTTTCCAGTAAAGTATTCTTTCTTGCTATGGTCTGCATAACGCCAATAAAAGAGATAATCTGCACCTTTAGTGGTATTAATATGATTACCACGTATAGTGTTTGTTCCAGTTGTTTTGACGTATTTATTAGGATCTGAAGCATTTTTGTCAGTAACAGGATCTAAATTCAGTTTTAAGGTAAACTCCTTTGGTCTTTGTCGGTCAAAAATAAGTTTAAATTCGGCATTCTTGCCTCTGTCTTCTGACCCATTTATGAGGTTTTCAATGCCAATAATTGGTTCATCATCTATAATTGGAACATCAAGACTATAGCCGCTTTGATATTGTACTCCTGGAATAATTTCTATGCGGAGATTTTCGTTTGATTCAGCTATATCATCATCCGCAATATTGATGGTAATAACTTTCTCTTTCTCAGTCGGAGTTAAGGTTAATTGTCCAAGATTGGGATCTGAGAAATCATCAGTTGATGCACCGTTAAGAGGAAGTAGTCTATAAAAAACATTAATTCCACCTGCTGGGATAGTTGATGATGTGCCAATTTTAAATTGTGCTTTTCCATCTTCATCTTTTTCAGAAGCTCCTGTAAGAGACGAAATGTATATGTTAGGTCTATCAGTGTAAGGAATTAGACTGGTTGTTGGAATAAAACTTTTGGAAATAATTTCATTAGTTTTGTTATCGTTTGTCCAAGCTTGCCAGAGTAATTTGGCTTTGGCACCGCCACTATTTTCAAAATATTCCAAAGTAATTGGAACTACTTTTCCTTTTGAGAACGTCCTAATGTATCCACCGTCTTGGGATCTAGATCCATCTGACCAACGGTCAATATCGTAATTTGAAGAGTTATTAATCCGCAGCCTGACTCCATCATCAGTCTCTGCAGAAAATACATAACTTCCAGTTTCTGGAATGACAATACTACCTGTCCAACGCACGCTAAAGTTATTACTGTTAACTTTATTGTTGGGGCTACCATCACCCCAATCAAAATTAATAGCAGAATCAACTTGTGTATAAACTGGATCACCAGACAAGTCGCGGTTATTAAAATATTCCCCTTTTAACCCATACCCTAAATCATTTGGACCAGTAGCGGTACTACTCGCTAGGGGAATTAAGTAATTATTAGGAATATAGGCTTTACTACTTCCTGGTGGTTGCCATTGTAAATTTACAGCAGCACTAGCATCCCAATCAAAATAATCCATTTGGATGGCATACCATTTTCCCCCTTCTAAATAGATAGAAGCTGAATTTTCCTTATCTAACCCACTTTGATTCCATTCCTCAATAAGCCGCCTATTGTTGACCCAGAGACGAACGCCATCATCAGAATTTTCGTAAAATTTATAATCTCCCGTGCTGGAAGCGTACACATATCCTGTCCAGCGGACAATAAAATTATCTTGGTTTACGTTGGAGTTTGGTGGTGATCCCGTTCCCCAATCTTCACGAATCAAACCTGCGCTATTGCTGGTGGTACTTCTTGCAGACCATTGTTTTACTTCTGTTCTTTCAACTCCGTTTCCCTCTTTGGTGTTATTACCAATAAAATACTCTACTGTCAGAGGCAAAATGCCTGCATAAGCTTGTTGTCCTTCCGAGGAAATAGCAATCCCAGATTCAATATTTCCAGTGGCAAATTCTAAATCCCAATCTCCGCCTAACAGTGCATTACCTGTAATATCTACGGAGGCGGCAACATCTGTTCCTGTGAATATACTTAAATCCCTTAAAAACTCCTGACCCTGACCAAAACCGACAAGCCAAACAGTAAAATATCTGCTTCTGCTGTTAATGCCTTACGCCATTGTTGTAATTGCTCACGATAGGCTTGGATACTGTCGCGGTTTAGCCGAGTTGTTCCTAGTTGAATTTGTCCCTCACTACCGTGAGAGATAATTTGCACACTAGTAATATTTTGTCGCTCCTTAAGAGTATTGGTGATTTGCTCTATTCCGTCTTGATCTGCGTTGATGAGCAAAAATTCTGTATCGGGCTGAACTTGTTTGAGCAGGTTTTGATAGTTAGCAACCTGAGCATCAACAAAAACAATGGTGGTGGTGGGTGTGTTTGTTATCATTTTTCTTGTAGTCTTAGCTTTTTTAAGTAATATTAATCAACCGATAGGATTCCTACTTGATTTTTTAACTATACGTAAGGTAGGCATTGCCCAGCAAAACTCGGCTACGATGGGCATCGCCCACCCTTCACTACTTACTATTTTTCAGGAATCATTTAGGATTGCTATAAGTAGGTAAACAAAATAAAAATGAGGGGTATTGCGTTTTGTAAAATGGCTGAAACTTAATCAGAATCTCGCATTGAGACAACTTTACATACCGTTATATACCTTTAAATTTTTCTGTTCACCTACTTAGTTAAGCTTTCAGGACATTTTCCCAACGGTTAATAGTGGCATAGGTCACGCCTAGATAAGCCCCAAACTGTTCCTGGGTAAGTCCAGTGAGCAGGCGGAATTCCCGAATTAGCCCCCCAATTTCGGGTTGTTTGACCAGCAATGGTCTTTTCAACATCTGGTTCATGATAACATCAGACCTTATCTCTTAATTACAGTTTATTGATTATTTGTTTATAATACTTATTTTTGTCCCTAAAGTCTAATTCTTAACCGTTTTTAGTATACCTAATTGTTAAAATCATAAATTTTAATTGACCGTCAATGTAGTTTACTTGTGCTACTTTTTGAAGTGCGGAATGTGGGTTATATTATTAAAATCAAGCTACACAAAGGCTTATCAATTTCTGTTTGTACAAAAAACAAAACCCCCTCTAAATGAATAGAAGGGGCATTGTTGTTAAATAATAAAC
>NZ_VIKY01000158.1:0-8498 GCF_009711925.1 Dolichospermum sp. UHCC 0352
TCAAGGGTTTTCGGCATTCTCCTTATAATTAATAATTGTCAATTGTCAATTGTCAATTGTCAATTAATTAGGGTAGCCAATGGGGATGAAAGCCCATGAGAGGTAGTTGTTCTGGTTTAATGTCAATATTGGTATTATCAGCTATAGGTAGCATGGGCATTAACCAGAGACTACTACTAGCAATGGGTTCACCATCATCAGTTTTTAAGGTGTTTGCGGGTAATGGTGTGGTGTTATTGGCAATGGGAACTACTTGGTCAAATAAGAAGCCTAAACCGTCAGGTGCTAAACTGGTTTGCACATTACGTTGAGCCGGAGGCAAGATTAACAATGGTTTTTGCTTGCCTGTTTTCAAGTCAATGGATACCAAGTAAGGTTGTTCTATGTATTGTTCTTTAGAAATAAGTTGGGTAACTAAACAGTAAAGACTAGGGGAAGCCGGATCAAACTGACAGCTAAGAATTGAGCCTGTAGTTTTTAATAATTGTTTTTGTACACCTTGGTTGGTGACTAAAAACAAATCTCGCGTATAATCAGTATTAAATTTGACCATCGCTGCCTGGGAACCGTCCTTAGAGAAAGCTTGGACTAAGCCAAATTGAGGCAGAAAATCGAGAGGTTTGTTGCTATCACCGTCTAAAGATACAATTGCTGTCCCCTGTCCTTGGGAAACTGCTACGGCTTTGCTATCGGGTGTAATCAGAAAATCTCCACCAGGCTGCCCTTGTAACCGTTTTGGCGTGGGTTTTTCGGCGGAATTATCATTGCTGGTTGATAAGTACCAGAGAGCAAAATCACCGGGATTATCTCGTTTACCTCTTTGAATAACAATAATTTTGCCATCGGCTGAAAGGTCAAATTTGAGATTTTGATATTCTTTGTTATCTAAAATTAGGTCAACTTTCCCTGCGGCGGCTATTTCTGTCCCAATTTGACTAGAAATACCTGTGCTGACTGTATAAAGTTGGGCGGAAAGTAAATCAGGATTTTTAGCAGAACGAGCCGAGAAGAGGATTTTTTCACCATTGGGGAATGGTTCAAAATCCATCACAATTAAGTCTTTGGGGGTAAGAACTTTTTTTTGTTCTTGGGTTAAATTATAAAGTACCAACTGCCCTTGGACTTCTGGTGCCGAGCCAATATAAAGGATGACGCGATTGCGGGTAGAAAAGCTACCTGTAAAGGGCTGCATGACGCGGTTTTTTCCTTCCGCTTGGGAATATTTATCTTGACCTTTTTCTAGTTTGACTTGGTAGTTTGTGCCGTAGGGGGCTGGGGTAAGGAGTGTGTACACCATTCTTCTGCCAGCCCAACTGGTTTTACCGGCTAGAGGTGGATCTATTTTTAAATTCTCCTCGATGCTTTTGGAGTCCATTGGCCGACTAAAGGTGAGGGAGAAGGAGAGATCCTCAGCGCCAATTTGTTGATTTTCCCAGGTAAAGGTGCGAACCATAGGTTTGACTACATCACCTTTCCAGATGATTAACCCAATCAACACACTCAGTAGGAGCATGACGGCGATCGCAATTCCGTCTAAGGGTTGAATAAGTTTATAGGATTTGTTCATCTAACAATTTTAGATTTTGGATTTTAGATTAGGGAACAACTGACAACTAACAACTGACAACTGACAACTGACTAATAACTGTAAGGATTTTGAGGTTGGGGAATTTTTTTCAGGGAGTTGGCTTTGATAGTGAGTTGGCGTTTCTCTCCGACAGTTTGTGTTGTCATTTGTCCTTCTATTTCTAACCATGTATCAGGGGGGTACTGTTGACGTGATCCAGATATTTGGACTGGTAATCCCACGGGATAAGCGTCTGCGGCACAACAACTGAGAACAAATCTGGCTAAAAATATATATTCTTCACTGACGTTAGGTTGATGAATCACAAATCCCTGGACTTTTGCCTTTTGCCCTGTGTATGCGTCCGGTTCGGGATAGACATTCAATGTGCGGACCCAATCTACAAGCGATCGCTCTTCTGGGCGAACTGTAGCCCGAAATGCCTGGGGTTGAGTGCGACTAACACCTGTTGATTCAGTCACACCCCGATCTAGGGCTGTTTGACTCGCAAAGACACGAGGTGTAATCATTAATCCTAAAATTGCCGTTGTTAGTAACAGGAAACTGCCCCAACCAGGGGGAAACAAATTAATATGCCCAGCACTAGGTATTTGGGGAAGGTGACGGTGTTTCCACAGTTGCAATCCCTTAGAGAAACCAATGATTAATAAGGCTATGCCGGCGACAACTACTAGCCAAAAGAAATCCGGGTGAATCAATAAGTAGAGTTTGCCCGTTAGCCAATATTTCAACATCAGAATACCCCAAGCTGTAATGGCTAATACATCTAGCCAAGGGATGAATTTATTTGGGGCTTTAGTTTGGGAATTTAGCATTAAAGTTATTTAGGTATCATAAGGAATAGGTAAGAGGGAATAGGGAGGAGGGAAGGGGGAACAGAAATTATTTTAGAAAATTACCGACTACCTTTTTTTCAATCTCCAATTACTATATTCCCACCTTCCCAGGATTTAAACCCCATACCTCACACCCCACATTTGAGGGGGAAAAAAGAAAATTTTGCTCAAAAGAGACCCAATCTTGATTCAGATCACGTGCAGATTCAGAAATAGGGTGAATAAAAGTGTCAATTGTCCAGCTAATAAAAACAGATATATCAAGGCTTTTGGCTTAAAAATTGAGAGCATTAAACCAATACCTTTAATATCAATCATCGGTCCAAAGACTAGAAATGCTAACAATGACCCGCTAGTAAAGGTGGAAGCAAAAGACAGGGCAAAAAAGGCATCAACTGTGGAGCATATTGATACAACTGCTGCTAATACTAGCATGGCTAAAATCGAGCTAATTGGCCCAGCCCCAAGACTAATAATCAGGTCACGGGGGGCTAAAACTTGGGTAGCGGCGGCGATCGCACTGCCTAATACCATGACTCCGCCTAATTCCCGGAGTTCTTGGATAATATTATCTAATAGGGAGCGGAGTTTCTCTGATAAGGGTTTACTGAAGTTAGAAATGGCAGCGACTTCACTGTAACTATCATCTATACGTTTCGATGCTCCCGTTGTGCCACCAAGAATATATGTTCCTGATTGCAATAAACTCGGTGTATTAGTTTGGGGTTGTACTTGAGATTGTCGTCCCCTGCGGTTTGTTTTCGGTGGTGCTGGGGGGTTAAATTTAAGATAACGGGCGATTGATGGTTGCAGAAAGGGAACTAAATCCGGTTGAAAGCTGAAGATAAAACCAATAATAGTCGCAATGGCTAGGGAAAATACCACTCTTAACACTACTATTTCTGGTTGATCCCGGAATGCAGTCCAAGTTGACCAAATGACAATTGGGTTAATTGTCGGTGCTGCTAATAAAAAGCCAATTGCTACTGGTGTGGGTACTCCCTGCATCAATAGCCGTCTGGCCACAGGCACATTACCGCACTCACAAACTGGAAACAAAAAGCCGATCATACTGCCAAATAAAGCCCCCAATAGGGGATTTCTGGGCATTTTCTCCACCAATTTACTTTCATCGACAAATAATAGTAATAGACTGGATAAAAATACACCCAGCAGTAAAAATGGCATCGCCTCCACTAGTAGACTGAGAAATATTGTAAAACCATTGTTCAGTTGATTCATGGGCGTTGTATTCAACAGCAGTTCTGAGTTTTAGAGTTTTGTGTTGTCATTTCATTTAATAGGGTAGCGAGAAATATGGCTAACACCAACCTATACTAAAGCGATACGGGGATCATTGATTAAGCAGCTAAAATTAAATCCCATTATAGTGAGGAAATTATAGCAGTCCTCAATAATTTATGAAAAAATTGCTTGTCTTTTGCCTACCATTGCTAAATTTACAACTTATGGACAACGGCTAGATAAGTTATTAGACATATCCACAAAAAAATATATAAACGTTACATGGAACGTCTCTACAAGAATGCTGGATGAAATATATTTAATTTTTTAATTTTCATGAAACCCACATTCCGCACCCCCCGGTGTCACAATCGGTTTTTTCTGATTTTTATCCCCATTTAATGTTGTATTTTGTACCAAAACCAAGAAATATTGGTAGGCGATCGCTAAAACCAAATCTCCAAACGACCAATTTTCGTTGTGTGACAGTTTAGGGTGCGGAAGGTAGGATGAAATCTAATAATTTTGCCAAAGAGTATAGCATTGCGCTTGACCCTGAATAATGGGTTTTTCAGTTGGGGGCAATACAAGCCGAATTAAACCCGTAGGCTTCTGACCACTTTTCAACTGTACCCTTACCAATAGGGATAATTTTAGTATCACCATTAGCAAAGGTTAAACGCATACGTATTTCTTTTTGGGGTGCATTTTTCAACAAATTAGCAGCCGTGCTATCAATAGCAAAGCTGGTATCTGTCATATACCAAGTGCTGGAACGTTTAGAGTTTTGAGTCCCAGTATACGTGTAATCACCCTTAAATGCTCTGACTTTGGTGCTTTCGCTGCGAGATAGTTCCAGAATCTGATTATTAAGTCCTAGTTGTATAGTTTTAGGAACTAATGCTTTCAATTCTGCTTGACCGTTGTTAGGTGATGATTGGATAACCATTTTCACAAAACACCCTTCTATTTTACTACCCCAGAAAGAAACAACCACAAATCTACCGGGAAAAGGACTAGAAAATGGACCAGTCCCAGTAATAAAGCTGCTAAAGTCACTTGTCCCTTCACCGTGCCGATCTATGACAACTTTGCCTAGTGTGGCATCAACAAGTGTATCTTTGATATTGGCTACTTGGCTAAATGGAAACCCACTACCAGCCCAATAAATGCCCTTATCTGTATTAAGTTTATCTTCCTCAATAGTAGTTTGAGCGATCGCTCTTCCTTGCCATCCATTTAAGAATCCTGTGATTACTAATGCAGTCGAAAAACTACTTAAATACTTTTTCCACATGATAATTCCCTCATTAATTTTTTTAACAGCTATAACCGGGGCAAACATTTACTGGCTGGGTTGGTGCTATATATTTAGCGGGTCTTACGGGAACACTATTAGTTGGTGATACTGGTTTAGGCGGCAGTATAGGTGGAATCTCACCCCCAGTAGGAGGTTTCCGCCCGGTTAGAGAGTAAAAGATGTTAATAGGAATTGCCGCATTAAATCCTGTTTTTTGCTGCGTGGATGTTCCGGTTTCCTGTTGTCCAATTCCTGGCTTTTTCACGGGTGTGATTGGTTTTCGTCTGACTCTTGTTTCTGACTGACCAGAATCATTGTCATCTCCGCCATCTGCATCTGCCAGTCCGTGAATACCGATAACTCTACCATAAATATCAAATACAGGACCCCCACTATTACCAATAAAGGTAGTGGCATTGTATACCAATCTGTAACCGTTATCCGCTCCAGGATTGAAAGTGACTACCTTACCTGGTGTGACAGTATATGTTCTATTCCTGCCTTTATTACGAAAAATACTGGGAAATCCGGTTACTGTAATCTCTGCCCCAATTTTTACCTCTTCAGAATTTCCTAAAGCAGCGACAGGATAGTTTTCCTGAGCTTCAAAGGTAACTATGGCTAAATCTGGGTCTTTCGGATTTTTTTGGAATATTTGACGGTCTTTAATGGGATAATCTTTGCCATTATAAGTATGAATTGTGTAATTAATGCCCGTGCTACAGGTAACTGGTTTGCGTCCCTGTATGGCATCACATACAACATGATTAGCCGTTAGAACGGTGTAAAGGTTTCCTTTTTTGTCAATAATTACACCTGATCCGCCGGGAGAGTCACTACCTTCACTATTAATTTGTACTGTAGTTTGTTGGGCAGCGTCCTCAAGTTTTCCCGCTTGGGCGGGAATCAATGCTACAAAAAATACAAATATTGACACCGTAACCGAGAAAATAGCAGAATTATTTTTCAGTATTTGGTTAGATAGATTCATATTTACATACAAATGACTTAAGTGAGATGGTATCACACCTACTTGGTAGAATCAATGGGTTTAGACAGGGAATTTACTCCCTGCCCATACTTTACCTTACAAGCGTCCTCCAGTATAAGCGCTCATAGGTTCTTTGATAAACCTGATGTAAAGATGCCTAAAAGTAGACTTAATCACACGGGGCATGGCAAAATCTATGGGCATTAACTTTTCGGGTAATTGCCAATCTGTAATTTGTAATAAATCGGGTGATAAATTCGGGAAGTGAATATCACTTAATTCGGGACATATTCCCAATCTTTGGGAAGCTGCAACTGTGGGAACTTGTGCGGGTGCAACTTGGAGAATTTCTAACATTGCTCTATCTAAAGCAAATACATTACTCGCAGCTGCTAGAATTTCTAATTTCCGAGGTTCTCCCCCACTTGGTCCATTACCTTCATGACCAATAATTCCATCTAAAATTGTTAAAGTTGGATTAATTGCTCTGGCAGTTTCTACTAACATTTCTCCAAATTTGTTAGCATCTTTACCTGCTTCCATGTGCCACCAAGCTTTCATTTTCCCAGGAACACAACCAAAGAGATTTTTAACTCCTAAAGTTAGGGTTAATTGCATATGAGATTTAACTTTAGGCAGATTAATAATCACGTCTGCTTCCATTGCTTCTTTCGATAAAAGCAAGTGATTAAAATTGTCGTTGACGGTTTGATAACGTTTCCCGTGAAATTCCACCAGTGGTAATTTTAGTTCTTCTAAAATTGGTAATAAACCATTCGCTATGGCCACACCTTTAGCACTACCAAAAGCGGGACTATCTCCTAAAAATGGATTTCCACCCACAGCAATTACCATTTCGGCAACAGCACGCACTAATTCTGGTCTGGTGGTACATTCTTTAGTAGGACGAGAACCTGTGAGCAGGTTGGGTTTGAGTAAAACGCGGTTGCCTGGTTTGACAAAAGCAGCCATGCCCCCTAAAGGTTCTAGCAGTGTTTCTAAGGATTCTTTTAAAGCTTCCTGTTCGTAGGATTTAGCCCGAATGAGACTAACAGATGGTTTTTGTGTTGACATGGAAAATAATTGCGTTATATTACATTCAGCATTAATACTGTATCAAAAATTAAACTATAGTGGAAAAGTTCTTCCTACTTTCACAAAGATGAATCTAAAGAACAGTTATGGTAGGGAGTTTTATGAAATACTAATTTTGCTAATATTTATTTTATTTCTCAGGGTAGATGAAACAGCTAAAATCACGCTCGCAAGATTTACAAGATAGCCCGGAAAGTTTGAAAGCCCCTGAGAAACAGGAACGAAGTTCCGTCTTTCGTGCTTTAGACAGGGGATGAAAAACGGCACGGGCAGTTCGACAAGCTCACTGACCACGGTTTTAACCGCCTTCAATATTTCACCATTAATCATCTTGACTATCTTACTGCACAAAATGTAGTATAAGACTGGAGGTGAAAACGATGCTAGTTTTTGAGTTCAAGACTTACGGAAAATCAGTTCAATTCAGTGCAATAGATGATGCAATTCGTACCGCTCAATTCGTTCGCAATAGCTGTATTCGGCTATGGATGGACATAAAAGACACGGGCAAAAACGACTTGCAGAAATATTGCGCTGTTTTAGCAGCTAATTTTCCATTCGCTAATGAACTTAACTCAATGGCTAGACAAGCCAGTGCTGAACGAGCATGGTCTTCTATCTCTCGGTTTTATGATAATTCCAAGAAGAATATTCCTGGTTTAAAAGGATATCCTCAATTTCAAAAAGATTGCCGTTCTGTTGAATACAAAACATCAGGATGGAAACTTTCAGAAGATCGTAAATCTATCACATTTACCGATAAAAAAGGTATTGGTAGATTAAAAATCAAAGGGACTCGTGATTTGCATTTTTATCAAATAAATCAAATCAAACGAGTCAGATTAGTCAAACGGGCTGATGGTTATTATTGTCAGTTTTGTATTGACGTTAATCGCCAAGAAGATATAACTCCATCAGGAAGTACGATTGGATTGGATGTAGGCTTAAAAGAATACTACACAGATTCCAATGGTGAAATGATTGAGAACCCTAAATTTCTTCGTGAGGGAGAAAAGGTTCTTAAACGTTCACAACGTCGTGTTTCTAGGAAAGTCAAAGGTTCAAAAAATAGAGGCAAGGCTAGACAGATTTTAAGTAAACGCCACCTCAAAATAAGTAGGAAACGTAAAGACCATGCTGTGAAATTAGCACGGTGCGTAGTTCAGTCAAACGACTTGATATCCTACGAAGATTTGAGAATTAAAAATATGGTGAAAAATCATTGTTTAGCCAAGTCTATTAACGACGCATCTTGGTATCAGTTTCGTGTTTGGCTTGAATATTTTGGAAAAGTATTCAAGAGAGTCACGGTAGCGGTTAATCCGCAATACACAAGCCAAGAATGCTCTAGCTGTGGTGAAATCGTTAAAAAATCTCTATCCACCAGAACGCATATTTGTAAATGCGGTTGTGTAATGGATAGAGATGGTGCGATTCGTTGTT
>NZ_VIKY01000015.1:0-2335 GCF_009711925.1 Dolichospermum sp. UHCC 0352
ATAGTTCTCCAAATGCTTCGCCCGTACAGTGGTCAGTGGTCAGTGGTCAGGAGGAAGAAAGAAGTTACCCAAAGTTACCCAATGACCAATCACCAATCACCAATGATCAGGGTATCTCAATAAGCGTGCTATTTGTCACCTAGAACAGATTGGAGTACCAAAGTTTGTATGCCTTCCCACGCTGAATCATGTTTAGAGGCTGGTTTAGCTGCTCTCAAGCAGGGGAATTACTACACAGCGATCGCTAACCTTCAACCACTAGCCAAAGATCAAAGTCAAGAAAGGATTTGTTTACAGGCGCAAGTTGGGTTAGTGATGTCCTATGCCCGCACGGGTGAAGTCTCTAAGGCGATCGCTCTGTGTCAAAATCTGATTGCTAATAGTAATCCCCAAGTTCAAGAGTGGGCAACACTTGCTCTTGAACACCTGCATAAACGCAAAAACCAGAAGAAAAAATCCCATAAAACCAGTAATGGACTTGTTTCTAGTTTAAATCCTGCCCAACCACAGCTACAAACAGCTTATACTGGTAATGATGGTAACAACACTATCAAACCGATTAGCGTTTATTGGCGCAATGCTAGACGCGCTAAAGTGTGGCAACCCCTAGGCAAGCCTAACATCATTCCCTCTCGACTACTTGCTCTGGGAACATTCATGGCATTGTTCTGGACTTGTCGAGAAGTGCTTAAATTAGTATTGGGTTTAATCAATCAAATTCTCTATCAACTGCCCTACTTAGAACCCATCCAGATTTTATATAGCGATCCTAGTTCCTTGATGTTGGGATTGTTGATCATCTTCATGGCATCGTCTCCTTGGTTGCTCGACTGGGTACTAACAAGATTTTCCGGTCAAGAAGAGTTAACCAAAGAGAAATTAAACTCCTACAGCCGGGAAACACCCAGAGTATTACAACGCGCTTGCCAACAGCGGCACGGGTCAACCCCTCAACTGAGAATCTTACCAATTTCCGCCCCGATGATTATCAGTTATGGCAACCTCCCCCGCACAGCGAGAATAACTGTTAGTCAAGGTTTATTAGAACAACTGGCAGATGACGAAATAGCTGCCATCTATGCTTTATCTTTAGGACAAATTGGGCGTTGGGATTTTGCGGTCATGTCCCTAGTTTTACTCGTGGCCATGCCATTTTATGGAATATATCAGCAAGTGTCAGTTTGGGGAAATCAACATGACAGTAAAATTTGGCGTTGGCCAGGTACAGTTTTAGCAGCCATCAACTATGCAATTTGGTGTCTGTTCACGGGTACGGCCTTACTTAATTGCCAATTGCGGCTTTACCATAGCGATCGCCTGGCCGCAGAAATCACCGGTAATCCTAATGGACTAATTCGCGCTTTACTGAAAATATCCATTGGTGTAGCCCATGATATCAGCCTCAAAGAACAAACCTGTTGGCAGTTAGAAAGCCTGAATCTCCTCTCGCCAGTTGCATACCAACACAGCATAATTTTAGGTAGCACCGCCGGTCATCTACCTTTTGAATCATTTTTAAAGTGGGAAAATTTTCATCCCTATCGGCAATGGTTTACAATTAATAGTTGTCATCCAACAATAGGCGATCGCATCGAACGCCTTTGTCAAATAGCCCGTCATTGGCATTTAGACACCGAATTATATCAAACAAAGCCATCACAACCCATTCTCATCAGGCCCCAATCCTTCTATTTACAAATTGCCCCTTGGTTGGGAATCCCCCTCGGTGTTGTATTTGCCTGTCTAACTTGGTTAATTTGGCAAACAGCATACACCTTACACTTGTTAAACCTCAAGTGGATCTATGATAATTGGTCTTTTGTCGGCGGTTGTATGTTGATTGGCTTTAGCATTGGCACAGTTATGCGGATAAATGCTTTATTTCCCGATATTACACCTGTCAATGTTCAAAAAGATGAAAACTTTACCAACCTCTTAGCAAATCCCGCTATTTTACCAATTGATAGCATTAGAGTTCGGTTTACTGGTAAGCTATTAGGCCGCCCTGGTATTGGCAATTGTTTAGCACAAGACCTAATCCTGCAATCTAGCCAAGGTTTAATTAAATTACATCATATTCCCTGGTTAGGAAAGTCATTCAATCCTCAAGACTTGATTGGCAGACAAATCACTGTTACAGGTTGGTTACGACGGGGGGCAACTCCTTGGATTGATATCCAAACTTTAGAAACTAAAGGTGGCAAAAAAATTAATAGCCCTCATCCTATCTGCTCCACTGTCATCGCAGTTGTTGCCCAAGCCTGGGGTGCTTATATTATGCTCACAGGTTCTTAGATATTAGTCAGTTGTCAGTAGGGGCGAAGCATTTGGAAGA
>NZ_VIKY01000159.1:0-11826 GCF_009711925.1 Dolichospermum sp. UHCC 0352
GAGTGATTAGTATTGCAGGTCGCTACACTTATCTGCCATGTCAACTAGCAGTGGGTGAGTTTGTGTAAATTTGTCCAGTTCTAAGATTTGGGGGATGTTGAGCGATCGCAATAGATTGACTATTGTTGAACTTTGGGACTTGTTAAAGTCTGGTAGGAAAACTGATTGATTTTCTCTCATCTTCTTAGCAGATGTTTGATCCTTTTGTGGGATGCTCTCAAATCCCATTGTCAGAAAATAATGGAGACGTAATTGGGGAAAATATCCGTCGTCATCTTTCAAAATCAAGTCAGGGGTAACATCAACTTGGTAACGCTTTTTAATTGAGTATTTTCTTTGTCTTTGTTTGTCCGTTTTAGTTTTCGCCTTTTGATTTGATAGTCTTTCGTAAGACCGATCATCTAAGTCATCAATATTAATTGAAGCTATATTGTCCAGTTCCTCAAGGTAGTTCTCATCTCGTATGCTGGTTATCTCTTCCTTGATAATTTCGTCGTCGTCGTCACATTTATTAGTGAGTGTATTGCCTTCACTGACAAGATTTTTCAGGATAATTCCCCTATAATCGCTCATCTCATTATTGATTCTACAAGCCATTTTCGCGTAACAGTTCAATGCTGAATCATTTGTATTTATATAATCCTCTAGTATCTCAAAACCAACGTTTTTTAATTGCTGAAGATGTATTTTAAATTGCTTTCTGTTACTGCTCAGAATTGAATATAGCGACGTTGATCCGTCCCCCTGCCACGATAAACCAATGGGAGCTATCCATAGGTGACGGGGGACATTATCACGAAGTCTCATTAATTGTTGACGAACCGCATTTTCACTTTGCACACCCTGAAAACATCCCCGCACACTATCAAAATGATTCTTGACATCAATTGATATTCCAGTTCCCACAGATGGAGAAATTAAGACTACATGATATTGTTTGATAATGTTGTTAATTTTGGTGATACAACCATAAGCAGGATGTTCGGGATCTGCAATTGTTTCTGAATCAATTCTCAGGATTAAATCTTTCAGGTGTGGGAATTTTTTGATAATAATTGACTCAATATTTTGAGTAGAAAATTTGCCATTGATTTTCTGAGAGTCAGTTGCTATAAGGATTTTATCGCCATTATCAATTGCTGCCAACAGGTCACGCAACAAGTTTACCGGGGTGGTTTCTTGGTAATTATTAATCTCATATCCCCCTTCTTTGTACTCGTTATTGATGATAAAGATATCGTCATCTTTGCAGTTGGCAGCACTTTGCACAAAGTCTAAAGATACATCTGTTAAGTCTGCATCTAAGCACACTATTTTATCTGCATTAAGTAGTAGTAGTTGAAGCTGTTTAATAACTTCTGTTCGGTGTTCTTTAACTTCTGTAGTTGAGTTGAGTAAGTGCCATAAAACTTGTTCTATCTCATCAAGGATAACTACATATTTATTAGTTAGTAAATATGTATCATTCTCAACATCAAACTGACCCTTACCTTGACCGTGTAATGAATCAACTACTACGCCAAAACCTTGAGAGCGATCTGTTTTCCCGTTGATAATATCGTCAATGTAAGGAGCGCCCAAGCGACTGCATAAAGCTTGACATAATTGGACTCTATGAGAGATTAAATAAGCGCTATAGCCCTCGCTAGCCAGCTTATCAACTAATGGCTTTAATGCTTCCGTTTTTCCCGTCCCCTTGGGAGATTTTACCCCTATAATTTTGTGGGGAATGTTGGTCAAGATATCCCCTAAATATCTTTGGTTAAGGGTGAGGTTAATCTTCCTTGATAGCTGGTAATAGGGCTGCGTCTGCCACTGGGAAACGGGTAAAGCAGTGGTAATAATGTTCTCTACAACTTCTCTACCATGAACTACTAGGACGTCATCTATACCTTTTTCTGGTATATTTTTTTCTTTTGTCCAGTCACAGATTTTGACTTGACATTTTTTGGATTTTAGCAGTTTAGCAGTAACGTTGATCGCTATCCTGACATTTTTTCTGGTAGTTGGTTTGGGGTCATTGTCAAAACAAATTGTTATTTCTCGTTTTGGCGTTGCAAATATTTCTATGTCAGGAATTAAATTGTGTTTTTTCTGGTTGGTTTCAACTTTGCGATATGCTCCGTTAATTCCGGGTAATGCCACTGCGATAAATCCACAGGATAGCAAAGCAGCGGCTTTCTTCGCGCCTTCACAAAAGATGATGGGTAGGTTGTTTATTAACACCCACTCCCAAAACTCCTCATAATCCCCAATGGGTACACCGTGAATATCGCTGATCATCTGCCAAATACGTTTGGGCACTCGCAGGAAAAAAGCACGGGTAGCAACGCCGGGGGGATGTTCATACTTGATGGGTTTATTTTTCTTGTGGTCAAGCCTTGGGGTGTCGGGCTTGAAACATCCCCATTCCATCGGGGCGTAATTGTTCAACGGGTCAACACCGGCACACCACCAACCACCATTTAAGGTGTGTTTGTATCTGTATAGAATCCTGCTTACTTCTGAAGTGGTGTATTGGCTACTGTGGGGTGTTTGTTTGCCGTCTCCCAGTTTTGCTAAGGCATCCGATAACAAATACTCATGGGTGATGTTTCCTGCTAGGGATTTGACGTTAAGAGCGATAAGTTCTGGATCTACACCACAAGAGAGCCATTCTTGCCAGTCGGTAAAGTTGATGTGGTCAGGTGGTTTAATCATGGCTGCACCTCCTGTAATTTGTTGAGGTCAGCACATATCAAACAAACTTGATTGACTATACTACTTTGTGTTACAATAGTAATATAAGAAAAAACTTGCTCAATAACTGCGATGCAGTTTAATATAAAAATATCAAACTGCCATGATTTGCTATTCATGGTTCTTCGTGAATTAGATCCAGCCCCTTTACTTAGTTCCGTCGCCAAACATCGCTAAGTGAAAATGGATTGGGTGAATTTTTAAACAAACTAAAACTCCCTGGTTGCTTATGTAGCTTGGGAGTTTTGATTTAGGCACTGATTGACAAACTTACTTTGTTTTTCTTGTGCTTGGGAATCTATTATACTGTCTATTGACTGATTAATGTGCGTTACAAATTGTGATATTTTAATCGAACTAATACAAATGTATTTGTTGGTGGTGATTTATCGGTGGAAGACTTTGACACTTCAATTTTACCGCGTGACCCTTACCAATTTAAGTTTATTGACGCATCACCTAGTAATATTAAATTAGAAGCTGCACCGTTAAAAACTGTGGTTAGATTTTTAGGAGATGAGTTTGCCACTGGTAGTTTGCAAATCCGGTCAATAGTTAGTAGTCAATAAGGTTAGACTGTGCCGAAACGGGAGAGAAATTGGACAGTAACCACGATAATTACTGTCCGTTCGCTGATTTTGAAATCGGGAGGGGAATTAAAGCCCTAATGCAAAAAGAAATCGGTGATTTTCAAGTAACCTGTTAATTTTAAGTAAAATTTGCAACCATCACAGAAGGCTTCCAAAGGTGATTATTTAAGGTACAGGGATAGCATCAATCATAAAATGGCAAAAGCTCTATATAAGATGAAAATGCCTGAATCAATTGAATAGCATGGATTACAAGCCCTGTAGGGCTTAATTAAATCTTGCAAGTTAAAAATGAGCGAACGGACAGTTATTAAGCTCAAGCCTCTCTATAAAAAACTACTGCCAAAGGATGAAAATCTTTTTTCTCAAACAACCGATGAGCAAGTTCATTGTCTATTCCAGATTCTAAGAGGAAATATTTAGCATTATGCTTAGTACCCCATTCAATTACTTTGTCAACTAATTGACTCCCAATTCTTCTACCTCGATAATCAGAAAGCACACCGAGGTCATTCAACCAGCACTCAATATGACCAGCTTTAGTAGTCTTAAGATTAGCTAATGCAAAGCCAGCAATAACATTATCAACAATACCAACAAACTGTTTAACTTCTGAATTTTCAGCTTCAGACTTAGAAACTAGCCCAACAACCTCTTCCCGGAAAATTTCGAGAGCATTTTCAGCACGCTCAAAATGAACACCACTTTTAATTGCCAAGCCAGCAGCCAATTCGCCAAAACTGATGTACTTAGAGTTATAAACTCTATCGTAGATTTCGATAACTGAATCTACATCATCAATTGTCATTTCTCTAACAGAGATAGCTTGTTCCATAATTTTATTCCACACAAAATAACAACACTCAATGAACTGTTCAAAGATGAGATTCAGCTAAGTTCATTAGTTGAATCTGGAAAATACTCACTCTATTCAATAAAAATACTACTCTAAAACTCAACAAACAAATCAAGTCTTACCTAAATTTGCTATTTTTCGACTGCCCCTAGACTAATCAAGGAATTTTTTATTGGTTCTGTTAATTCTTTTAATTCAGTCTCCGTATTACTCTGTGTAAACCATTTAGCCCCTCTAATATTCATATCTTCATAAGGTCTCTTAGCTCTCAGATCAGCTTTCAAATTAGCATTTCTAGGATCACTAACATCCCAAACCTTAATTGTTTCATCTGAAGAACCACTTGCAAGCATCTGACTATTATGGCTAAAAGCAACAGTCCAAACGCAATCTTTGTGATCATTAAAGATTTGGAGACATTCACCTGTTTTTACGTCCCATAGCCTGACTGTATTATCGCCACTACCACTTGCCAGAAGTGTTCCATCATGGTTGAAGGCAACTGACCAAATCCATCCACTGTGTCCCTTTAAAATATGTAAGCAAGTTACAGACTTAGGATTTCTGATATCCCTGATATCCCACAACTTAACAGTCTTATCTTCGCTACCACTTGCCAAAAGTGTTCCATCATGGTTGAAGGCAACTGACCAAACCTCATCTTTGTGATCTAACAACGTAATGCACTCACAAGTGGTAACATCCCATAACTTGATTGTGCCATCGGTACTGCAACTGGCTAGGAGTTTACCGTCTGGACTGAAGACAACAGACCAAATCTGATTTTCATGTCTTCCTAATTCTTGACATTCTTCCAACCTTGGATTACTTTCAGAATCAACATTCCAAAGCATTATTTTTGCGTCATAACCTGCACTTGCTAACTTTGAACCATCAGGACTAAAGCAGACACACTTGATTCTATCTTTATGCCCTTCTGAGTTAGTATCAATACATACTAAGTTTGTTATACTCCCTTCCTGGTCTTTTTCCATACTCCAAAGCTTAATATTCTGATCATCACTACTACTGGCTATAATTTTTCCACCTTTTCTAAAAGCAACTGACATCACTGCACTTGTATGCTCTTTTAGAGCTAGGCAACACTCTTTTTGTTTCTCAATATCCCACAATCTGACTGTCCCATCACCATTTGCGCTTGCTAGATTACGATCATCAGGACTAAAAGCAACAGACCAGATCCAATTTGTGAACCCTCTTAATGTTCTCAGACATTGTTGTTCCGATACACTCCACAACCTTGTTTCACGATCTTCTCCACCACTCGCTATCATCAGTCCATCGTGGCTAAATCCAACTGATTCGATAATGTCCGTGTGTCCCTCTAAGGTTTTGATATACTCTAGTTTATTTACATTCCACAGCATTATATTGCTATCACTACTTCCACTTACTAGTAGTTCTTCACTTAATGGGCTAAAACAAACTGATTTAACTTGTTTTTGGTGTTCATCAAACGTTTTGATGCACTTATCTTTTTCATCTTTTTCCAAATCCCAAATTTTTATAGTTGCATCTTTGCTTCCACTAGCAAGATACCGACCATCTTTACTGAAGCTGACTGACTCCACACCATCAGTGTGTCCTTTTAAAGTTTGAGTACACTTACGCATTTCTACATTCCAAAGTTTTACAGTTTTGTCAGCACTACCACTGGCAATAAACTGACCATCTGCACTGAACGAAATTGACAGTACCTCATTTTCGTGACCTTTTAGGTCTCTTAAAAATTTGGGTTTTTTAACATCACTTACATCCCAAAGTTTCACAATGTGATCAGCACTACCACTCGCTAGAAGAGTACCATCAGGGCTAAAAGCAAGAGACCAAATCCATTTAGTATGTCCCTTCAAAGATTCTCCAATACATCGCCCTGGAGCATTTCTATCATTCAAACTTGCTTTCAGATTCCAAAGTCTGATCGTTTGATCATCACTCCCAGTAGCAAAGAATTCGCACGTAGGACTGAAAGCAACTGCGCGAATCCAATCTGTATGCTCATGGCAAACAAATAGAAGATTGCCATTTTCAACATCCCACAAGCGAGCTTTTTTATCAGAATGTCCTGTTAAGAGGTAAACTTTTTCGCGTTCTGGATGTTTTGGGCTAAAAGCTAGTGATTTTATTCTATCAAAATCCTGAGTAAAAATTGAATTTATAAAGGTACATTCTGTAAAATTGACTCCGGGTAAGTTAATACCTCTTAGATAAGCTTGACGAATTTCTAAACCAGAAAAGTCATAATCACTTAAGGTAATATTTTGTACTTTTTCGTTTTCTTTTCTTTGTATTTGGCATAGTAAATTGAGAATATTACCTGCTGCATAACGATTTTTGATTAAATCCTGTTGCTTTAGAATTAGAACAATATTCTCCAACTTAGACTCAAGACTTTCATCTTTATTAGCATCATTCAGCAAACATTGTATTAAAGATTCATTAAGCAATTTCTTGTTTACGAAATCATCAGATTTTTCTAATTCTTCAAATAACCCTTCTCGCGTTAAAACTAACTCTATCCTTTCTACTTTAGATTGCTCACTTGTAACATATTTTCCTGAGTTTAATAAAACTTTTACTTTATTTATAATTTTAATGAGAATCAAGCGATTATTGATATGTCTTAAACTATCTTTTATAGAGGCTTTAGATAAAGCATGAGTATTTAAAATATTAGGTTTTTCTTGTATAATCTCACGACACACTTCTTTGATAATCTTTCCTATCATAAACTCAAGAATAACAGGTTGCAATCCAATTCTTTTTTCATCCTCACTTTTTACTAAAGGAATAGACTGTCTAATTCTTGCTTGAATAAATTTATTTAAGTTTAGCGTTGCATAATTAGTATCTTTAGATAGTTCATCAGATGAACTTGCTTCACGATTAATTGCTAACCAGTACATGACATCTTTTGATTCAATAGATAGTCTATTGAAATGCCAATCTAATAATTTCTCTATATTATCAAAAACTATTTGTTCTCCATTTAAAAATTCTGATATCTTGCCATCATATTGTTGTTTGATATGTGATGCAGCAAGCTCAAGAGCTAAAGGATTACCACCATAAAATTTAACGATTTTTTCCCAATCATCGTCTGAATTTACTTTACAATCAAAGCGTTCAAATATTTGTCTTCCTTCATTAGTTCCTAATCCGAATAACTTCAATATTTCGACAAAACGTGTTTTATCACCTTCTAAATCTAAAATTCTTTGTGGTATTTCTCTACTAGTTAACAGAAAACAACTTTTATGCTCTTTAATTATTAGTTGCTCAAACATTTGCTCATATTCTTTACGGTTTGTTCTGAAATGACCGACCATATCATCATTTGTTTTCTCCTCCATAAGTGTTTCTACGTTATCTAAAACAATTAAATATCGATTTTCTTTTATATAAAATAGAAGTTTTTCTAGCGAGAAATCTGTTTCTCTTTGATTAGAAACGTCCTGAATTAATCCTTTTAATGTTTCTTCTATACTTGGATCGTCAATTAGCGAGAGCCAAATAACTTTCTTAAACTCATCCTTAAATTCATCCTGAATATTCTCAGTTACCTTTGCTACCAAGCTACTTTTTCCAATTCCACCTCCGGTCAAATTTCTCTCATCTTGAGTAAACTTTTTTGCTAAAGCACTTTTTCCAAGTCCACCAATACCAACAATAGCTATCATCCTATTATTTTCTTGAACAATCCATTTCTTTAGCTTCTTTCTTTCATCTTCACGTCCAACAAAGTTAGAAATATCGGTTGCTTTTCCTTTATACTGACTTCTTGAATTTTCAGCACCTTTTAATAATTGTCCTTCTGACTTGTCATTATTTTCACTATATTTAGTATTACTTAAGCCTTGAAGCTCTTCTTCTAGGCAATCAAGTCCGTCCGGTCTTTGCTTTAGTATTTTAATAATTTCTATGGATTTATCAGTTCGTGTTGCTGGATGTGGAAGATGGGAGTGATCAATCTCTAAATTGATTACTATTTCCTCGAATTGACTATTTGTCAAATTTTTAAGCCTTTGGAGTAAGTCTTTTTGACGATTCATTTACATTACCTCTTCAAATGTGGAGCAACTTCATATATGGTCTTTAATAAGTCAGAAAGAGAATTTCCTTCCTTTTGAAGAGCGTAGTTAATAAGTACACTAATTTTTTCAATTTGTGATACATTAGTTGGCAAATAAGATGATTCCATATCGTATAGAAAAACAACTTCTAAAAATTGAGGTACTAAGAGAATTTTCAGCAAATTAAAAGCCAATTTTTTCGGCACAACACTTAATGAAGACTGTTGTTGTGGTGATGAATAGATAACTTCAGCATTAGTCTTACCTCCTAACGGAGGTTTACCAGACTCACCTCGAATACCTCTAACAAGTTGCTGAAAACCATTTTCATAATTGTGATCATTTATACTGACGTATAGAAGAGGTTTTATAAAAGCTGGCTTTTCGCAATCTTTATAAAGAACAGGTATCAAGCGACGATTGGGAGTACGCGATTCTTGTTTTGCACGTATCTCTTCCTCAATTAGTTGAGTCAGCCATACGTCTTTTTCATAGCTAACCCACTTTGAATTTACACTCTCTGGCGAGAGGATTAGGAGAAAAATACTTGCACTAGACAGAGCCTCTTCCAGCTTTGTTGCTATCCTGTCACCAGGAAGAATTTCCCATTTATCAAGCCAAGCATCAATACTTTCGCGGGTGCGTAAATCTCCAGCTAGACGCTCAACAAATGGTTTGTCTATGCCACTATGACTCATGAAGACTTTCATTCATTTTTCTCCATTACTGTTCCACTCCAGCAATTAGTGCCAACGCATTCGCATACTGTTCCAAATCTTGTCTCAGGGATTCCAGTTCTTCTCTCAATTTTGGTTCTTCAGACCATTTGCGCTCATGCTCTCTAGGACTCAGATGTGGGGGAAGCTGGGCTTCCCAGGTTTGCAAAAGTGGATGCCATTTTGATAAAAAAGGACGTAAACCATTATTCAACACGGCTATGGCAATTCCACCAACCGAATCATGAGATGCCCCCACATCTGGACCACCTTCTTTGAGGACTTGTCGGGTTACAGGAAACAAGCTATACAGAGATGCCAAGGCTTCTCGCAAAAGTCCTTGGTCAGATGCCAAAGGTTGCACAGCAATGCGGGTAACAAGTTCGACATATAAAGACCAAGCTGCTTTACGTTCGGTTGAGTCGGCTTCCCATTCGGCTGAACCAATGCCAAAGGGAAGACTAACAGATACTTTTTTTAATTTTGCTGGGTCAAATCTAGGCATAAATGTATAGTAATTAATTGATACTGTGATTGTTTCTAAACTCTAATTGGGGCTGTTTCTGTACGTTTGCGACACTAATGTTCATAACTAGGGTTATTCAGGGATTTTTCTATACTATTATTCACTTTACTATAAAGATCGCATTAAGCAACCCCTGAATTAACCTTCATGCGTGTACTTTTAGGTGCGGAAACGCCAGTAAATTGTAAAATAACTTCAAGTATAAAGTATAATGAAAAGGGTTGATAAATCGCCTCAGTAATTTATATGCCTAAGCCATTACCACAAGCGATACTTAAACCACAAAATAAAGTAATTGAGAAAGAAAAATCGCACTCTGGAATATTCTTAGGCGATAAATGCTATTAGAATCTGGCTAATTTACGAAATGGTCATGCAGTTGTTTTAGGGACTTCTGGCAGTGGTAAGACTCAAACCTTAAAATCAATGAATAAAAATCTGCTGTACATTAGTAACTTCTGAATTTTTACCAATTAACATCATTTAATTATCGGTAAAATCCACTGTTATAGTGTTAATATTTTTCAGAATTATGTTAAAATACATAAATAGTTATTCTGTAAAAATATGACACCAGAAGAATTATTAAATCAAATATCAGACGGCATCTGGATTAATAAAGGTGGGTTGAAAGTTCCCGATGATGTCGTTCAGGCTTTGCAACAAAAAGAAGATTGGTTTGATGGATTAAACCCCGTTGTTTATTCAAAAGACAATCTTCCTGATATAAAAGGAATTTTAAATTTTTTCTCCGAACAGGAATTAGATCAAGAAGTTGGTTTCGCTGCAACTGAGATTTTACAATCTTGTTATGGTGTGAATAAAGTAGTTAATTCAAAAGTTCACGATAATCCCCAAGCATCAGGAGAGAATAAATTAGATTTACTTGCTGGTCAAGCTACTAAACCGGACGATTACACAGCAGCAGTAGAAGTAAATAATTTATTTATGAATTGGGGGAATATTGTCAAAAGTAATTATACAAATAATAGTGATGATATTTTTCTAAGAATCAAAAGCATCGAAGAGACTAATAAAAATTGGTTTCAAGATAAAGTTGATGATTTGAAGGCACAAGTATTAGCTGCTTATGATGATTTAATGTACCAATTTGATGAACAAGAAGATCCTGTACCCCAAGAAGTCAGGAATCATTTTATTGCAGTTAGAGAAAAAACTGAACAGAACTTTTCTGAAGCCATAACTGAGTTTCCACAAGACAACGACAATTTAGTAAATATATTTCTAGAATTATTTAACAAACTCAAAGAAGAATTGAATAATATACTTCAGCGAATTAAAGAAACAATTACTTCGACTTCGCTCAGTACAGGATTTGGTAAGGATGAATCTAAAGCTGCCAAAGCAAACGCTAGAGAAGAAAATAAAGGCAAAGTAGATATAATCAAATTCCTGAAAAGTAAAGTCATTCGTCCTGCTATGGTAGGTATCAGAAGGCTATTTACACAGGGTAAAAAGTTAGTTGAGTTCAAAGACCAAGCTAACTATGCTCAAGATAATCTAAAATCACAGTTTGGAAGTGTTGTGAGTAATTATGGTGCAATCACACCAGTACCAACACCAACTAATTTAGATGTTGTCAATGTGCTTGGTAAAATAGCCGAAAGTTTGCTATCAACATTTATATTAAAAGGCATTTCATTACCAAGAGCATTTTTTGATGCTATTAAAAATACTGTAGTTTCAGTCATCACCAAAAGATTATCTATCCCTGCTAGTGAAGCAATTCGATATATTACCGGAGGGTTGCTAAAATCAGCCAAAGACTTATTACCAGCGATTTTTAATAATACGGGAATGTTTGCGGGGGCATGGGGACTTTTAACCGCTTGCGCTCCTTATATTTTAGCAGCAGCAATAATTATAATCATTGCTATAAATATGGCTAAAAAGAATCAGTTAGGTAATTTCATTTGGTTGTTAGGAATTAAAGAGAATCAGATTGAACCTGACCTGGGAATTGCCAGAGTAAGCGGTGATTCACTGGAACGTATGAAATGTTTGAAAGAGTTTAAACTTGACTTTCTTGAGGAAACAAATAAACAATATCAATATTTATATGCTTTAACTTTTAAAAGTGAGAATCTTTCTAGAAGCTTTGACATGACCGAAGAAATGCCAATCATATTATCAGAAGAAGCTGCTAAAATTATCAGAGATGGGTTTTCTTATTTAGAAGATATGCCACCTTATTGATAATAATTTGGACATACAATTTTATGCCTACAGCCCACATTCCGCACCCCAAAATGTTACAGAGGGAAATTACGGAGATGAAAATCAA
>NZ_VIKY01000160.1:0-7165 GCF_009711925.1 Dolichospermum sp. UHCC 0352
GTTAGGTTTTTGGAGATTATGGGTTTCATATAATACTTTTCAAACAACCTCTAAATAGCCTGAGATTTGATCACCGTTACGGTTTTGGTAACTATAAAGGATACAATACTTCACATACACAGTATTGGTAACTATATCTTTATAAAACGACGGTGATGAAAAAAATTCTTATTTTAACCGCTAACCCCACCAACACAAAACCGTTGCGTTTAAGTGAGGAAGTGAGGGAAATCAAAAGTGCTTGGGAGCGTTCCCTAAACCGTGAACAATTTGAAATTAGTATAGGAGAAGCAGTCCGTCCTCAAGAATTTCGTCGTACCCTATTAGATCATAAGCCAGATATTGTGCATTTCTCAGGACATGGTGGAGGAGAACAGGGTTTAGCTTTAATGGCAGATAATGGAGAAGCCTTTTTAGTCAAAGTTGCTCCTTTAGCCAAATTGTTTAAAGCATTACAAGAAATCTTTTTTATTGATTGTGTTTTTCTCAATGCTTGTTATTCAGATGTACAAGCAGAAGGTATTTATCCTTATGTTAATTATGTCGTCGGGATGAATCAAAAAATTGGTGATCAAGCCGCTAAACAATTTGCTATTGGTTTCTACGATACTTTATTTGCAGGACAATCAATTAAAAGTGCTTTTGATTTAGGATGTAATGCCATTGAAATGGAAAATATTCCAGAGCATTTAACTCCGGTTTTGAGGACAAAAGATGCAACGACTAAAAAAGCTTTTATTCAGGGTGTACCTGAGTCGAAATCTGAACCTATTCAACCAAGAGATATTAATATTCCTTTTGAAAATTTAGATGGTCAAGTTCCTCTAAATTCCCCTTTCTATGTTGAACGTCCTCCCATTGAAGCTACCTGTTACACTGCTATTGTAAAACCTGGGGCATTAATTAGGATTAAAGCACCTCGACAAATGGGGAAAACTTCATTAATGAGTAGGATTTTACATCAAGGAGAAAAGCAAGGTTATCAAACAGGATTTATTAATTTATGGAGTCGAGAATTATTTAAAAATCTGGATAGTTTTCTAGAGTCTTTTTGTGCCAATGTCAGTTTAGAATTAGGGATTGAAGAAAAGATAGATCAATATTGGAAACCTCAACGTTATAGCAGTCAAACTAATTGTACAAATTATTTCCAATCCTATCTTTTAAAAGAATTGAAACAGCCTGTAATTCTAGGATTAGATGAGGTAGATAGAATCTTTCAATATAGTGAAATTGCTGATGAATTTTTCACTATGTTACGTTCATGGCATGAAAAAGGCAAAAATAATGAAACTTGGCAAAAACTGAGATTAGTTATTTCCCATTCTCAGGAAGTTTATATTTCTTTGGATGTGAATAAATCTCCTTTTAATGTGGGTTTACCAATTGATTTAAATAAGTTTAGTTTAGCACAGGTTCAGGATTTAGTTAAACGACATGGATTACAATGGTCAGATACAGAAGTTAATCAATTAATGGGGATGATTGACGGTCATCCTTATTTGGTGAGAACGGCATTATATCATATTGCTACTAGCGACTTAACTTTAAAGCAATTTTTAGCAATTGCTCCCACTGAGGAAGGATTATATGAAGACCATTTGTATCGTCATCTTTTGATTTTAGAAGAAAATAAACAACTAAAATCAGCTATGTTAAAATTGGTTAATAGTGATGATGCCGTTACCTTAGAACCGATTTATGCTTTTAAATTAAAAAGCATGGGATTGGCAGAATCAAAAGGTAATAAGGTAATTCCACTATGTAATTTATATCGGCTTTATTTTGGCGATCGCTTGCAAGATTAATTGATGTCATTTAAAAAGCAAAATTTAGGTAATAGTAAAGTTTTGTTACATGATGTTTGATAGAATAGTTGTCAAAGTCCTGTCATGGTATATAATGCAAGTATTATCGGTTCTTTGGTTATTTTTATGGAAAGCCTGGTTCAAAATCATTGAAAGCGCTATTGTGTAGGCATTTCATTGAAAATATCGAAATAATTGTTTATAACTCTTGTCCCGTAAGGGTTTTGTTATCATCGATCCTCAATCACCATAAAAGAGACGCAAGAGCCGTATTATCTTACTTATCAAAGTGCTATGAAAGTAGATATGGAATCTAAATAACCAACAGTTAACAAAAAAATGTCTAGGAGAGATAATTTACACTTATCATTACGTCATACCTTAGAAAAGGATGGTTGGCAAATTACCGATGATCCCTTAATTTTAGCACTAAAAAAAACATTACTCAAAGCCGATCTAGGGGCAGAAAAATTTTTCAGTGCTGATAAAGAAGACCAAAAAATTGCCATCGAAATTAAAGATTTTGATGCTCCTTCTGTAATCAGTGAACTAGAAAAAACCATAGGACAACTTCAACTTTATCAATGGGCTTTAGAAGAACAAGAACCAGAACGAAAACTTTTTTTAGGAATTAGTCAAGCTATTTATTCAAAACACTTTCAAAAACCTATTTTTCAATTGGTTATTAAACGTAATAAAATTAATCTAATTGTTTTTGATCCTGAAAATGAGGTAATTTTACAATGGATAAATCACTAAAGTATACTCAGATTTTAACCCAAGTTTTAAGAAAAGAATCTGCTATTCAACCTCGATTACAAAAACTTAAACTTAGTTCAGTTTGTGATCAAGAATCAGGACAATTTTTGATTATTATGACAGGTTGGGAAAAACAAACTTGGACTGATACTATTTTATTCCATGCTAGATTACTAAATGATAAAATTGTTATTGAAGATGATAATTTTGAGCAAGGATTAACAAATGCTTTAATTCAAGCAGGAATACCTCCAGAAGATATTGTTACCGAAATTCTTCAATAATAAGTAGTGAGACAGAATTAATTACACAATGTCATTGCGTAAGCGTTGCGTTAGCCATATGGAACGAAGTGAAATGAAGCAATTCCAAGGATTGTGACTGCTTGCCTTCCCTCGCAATGACTGTCAATATTTTTGTCCAATTACTGAAGATTATAATATAACGATATGCACTTGAATGAGATACATCATAAGCCCCCTCCTCGCTTGCGGGGAGGGGGTTGGGGGTGGGGTTCTTATATCTCACTCAACCGAGAACCGCTATAGCATAGGAGCTACGCTAATTTATTAGTATTCAACAAGTGAAATGGAAAATTTAAACTCAGTTAATTATGAATATCAAGTAGGTGGTTCGCTCCCAGCTTCTGCGCCTACTTATGTTACCAGAAAAGCCGATAATGAACTATATCAGGCTATAAAAAAGCGAGAATTTTGTTATGTTTTAAACTCCCGACAAATGGGTAAATCTTCTTTAAGAGTTCAAACAATGAAACGACTTAAAGAAGTAGATGGATTTGCTTGTGCTGCTATTGATTTAACTGATATTGGTTCAGCCAATATTACTCCTTTACAATGGTATGCAGGAATTATTAATGAATTAATTAATACCTTTGAATTAAATGAAAAATGTGATATAGATAGTTGGTGGGATAAATATGACCAAGAATCTTTATCTGCGGTAAATTTCTTTGGTAATTTTCTCCGAGATATTCTTTTAAAATATGTTGAATCAAATATCGTTATTTTTATAGATGAAATTGATAGTATCATCAGTTTAGATTTTAATGTTGATGATTTTTTCGCTTTAATTCGCTCTTTTTATAATCGTCGAGTTGATAATACCGAAGATAATCGTCTCAGTTTTGTATTATTAGGTGTAGCTACTCCCAGCGATTTAATTCAAGATAAAACTCGCACTCCCTTTAATATTGGTTATGGAGTAGAATTAACAGGTTTTACCTTTGCAGAATCTCAAGCATTAGCAAAGGGATTAAGTGTTAAAACCAATCAACCTGAGAAGTTATTAGAATTAATTTTAAATTGGACTGGAGGACAACCTTTTTTAACTCAAAAAATATGTAATTTAGTTTTAAATTCTTCTGATTTATCTGAAGGAAATGAAGAAGAATGGTTAGATAATTTAATTAGAACTAATATTATTGAAAATTGGCAAGCAAAAGATGACCCGGAACATTTACGCACCATCGAAAGACGCATTTTAATTGATGAACAAATGGTAGGTGAATTATTAGATATTTATCAAAAGATTTATCAACAGCGAGAAATAGTTAGTCAGAATACTGGAGAGGAAGGAAAGTTACAGTTATCGGGTTTAGTGGTGAAAATAAATAATTATTTACAGATTTATAATCCCATTTATCGAGAGGTTTTTAATCAACAATGGATTGATAATCAATTAGCTGATTTACGTCCCTATTCTGAGTCTTTCAATGATTGGGTAAAATCAGATTATTCACATAAGCACCTGTTAAAAGGTAAGGTGTTAAAAGAAGCTACAGTTTGGGCAAAAGATAAAAGATTAAGCTCTTTAGATAAACGGTATTTAGATGATTCTCAAAAATTAGAACATAAAAAAAATATTAAGAATATATTTGTGGTTTTCGCAAGTGTTGCTACAGGGGTGGTAGTTGGACTTATCGGTGCATTTAGTTGGTATCAGTATAAATATGCTTTTTGTCCTATTGGAGAAAGAATAGAAGGGAGTGATAAATGTGTTAGAAATATTAAAACTAGTGGTGAACAATCTAAAATATTTATCGATGATATAAATTTTCATCTGGATAAGGGAAGCGAATATTTTAAAAAAGGAGATTATGAAAATGCAGAGAAATTTTTTTATTTAGCTACAGAGGCTAATCGTAATGACCCAATTCCCCAAATATATTTGAATAATACTAAAGCTAGGTCAACAGGAAAAAGAAACCCTTTAAAACTGGCAGTTGTAACTGGAATTGATTTTTACGGATCTACGTCCAAAGAAATTTTTAGAGGTGTAGCTGATTCTCAAGATGAATTTAATAAAAGTGGAGGAAAAAATGGCAGATTACTAGAGATAGTTATTGCGAATGATGGTAATGAACCACAAATATCAAAAAAAGTAGCAGAAAAGTTAGTTAATGAGTCAGATATTTTAGGAATTATTGGACATCATGCAAGTGAGAGTAGTGAGGTAGCAATACCCATTTACAGACGAAAAGGATTAGCAATAGTATCTCCTACAAGTTCTAGCAGCAAATTGAAGGACAATGTATTTTTTCGAGTTATCCAAACTACAACAGAATCAGCTAAACTTTATGCAAAGTATATCAAAAATACTTTACATTCAGATAGTATAGCAATTTTTTACGATCAGAAAAGTGTTTATGGTCAAAGTTTGCAAGAAGATTTTATAAAAGCTTTTGATGATTTAGGAGGAAAAGTTGATATTAATAATACTTCTGTTTTTGATCGGGAACAAACAAGTCCAACAGATATTGATGTAGAAATTAATAATATCATCTCAAACCAAATAAAAACAGTTGTTTTAATACCTGGTGTAAAAACAAGTTCAATATTAAGAGCTTTTGCAAGAGCGAGTCAGGAAAAAACAAAAAACCTGAACATAGAAAACCTGAACATAATATTCGCTATGTCTGCTTTTGAAGAGCCAACTTTAGATATAGGAGGTGATGCTGTTGAGGGTGCAAGTTTGGCCGCACCTTGTGTAAAAAAAACATCTTTATATATGAAAGGTGCAATAAAAAGATGGCAACAAAAAAATATTTATTGGCGTACCATGACTGGATATGATGCAACCCAAGCATTCATTGGAGCTATTAATAAATCATCGAATGAAGCGACAAGATCAGAAATTCTCAAGAATTTGAAAACTCTGACACTCCCTGTTGAAAAAACCTCTGGCTATGGATTAAATTGGTCAAAGGAAGATGACTATTTGTATCAATCTAATATTAATAGTTTATATTGTATGTATAAGATTGAAAATGGTCAATTTAAAGAGGTTTTGGTTAAGTAGTCTACCAGAAACTTATCCAATTTATTCCACATTAGGGACAATCATTGATTTTGTTGGGTTTCACTGCGTTCTACCCAACCTACTGATTGGAAATCCGAAAGCGATTCATTCAGATATTTCTCCTTGCAGATGTTCCCGACCTCGTGCTTTAATTGAAGTTATCAGAGTAGATAAATTATTTTCATCATATTCTGTGTATTCACCATTTTGGAGTTGTTGAATACCTGCGGCTATATCCTGTTTTAAGGATTCAATATTTTGTGTTTTCTGGTGTTCAGTTAATCGAGAGTGTTGAATTTTTTCTACTAAGATTTGATATTCTTCTTGAGAAAGAGAAAGGATAATTTGAGTGAGAGATTCAAGAAGTCGTGTATTAATTGTAGGAATGGGTTGGTTCATAAGGCAATAATGAATGAATTATAACTTGCTTAGTTTCCTCTTCTCTTCTTTTGCGGAGTATTTCAAATAGAAAATCCTGATCTTCTTTTGATAAACTGGCCAGTGAATTAATAATTTCTTGCAAGGTTATCATAAAATCTCCGACAATTTAATCATTGGCAAATTATAGCACAATTTCCTAGTTAAAAGCTTTCCGCTACCAGAACCGTTAGATGATAATATAAATACTAACTTAATTAAAAGATAATTTACCTTTATGTTACAAATAACGCCGATTCAATTAGAAGACGGAACAATTATTTATATCGAAGCATCAGAAAACGTTGCTGTATCTATTCCTCAACCTCCAAAAAATGAGAACCTAGATTTTCTAATTCCCACCCCTGAACAAGCAGACCGCAGTTTTGGCTTAGAAAAACTGAACGAAAAACTGAATATTAAAGAACAGGGAGACAAACTCCAAAAAACAATTCAATCCTATTCAAAACATATTATTCAATCCTTCAAAGATTTAGCACTGTCCGAAGTTTCTGAAGTTACCTTAGAATTTGGGGTTAATGTCGGAGGAATGACAGGAATCCCTTATATTGTCACAGGAGAAACCAGCAGTAATATCAAAATTACTGTTAAATGTAAATTTAATCAGACATAAATTTTGTCAGAATCAGGTGGTTATCGAGCGAAGTCGAGATGATATCCACCGATTAAAGGATTTACAGGATGTTATTTTTGAATTAGTGTAGGAATCTTCGGCAATTTATAGTGTTTAGAGAATGTTGTTTATCTTAGAGGATGTTTGAAAAGTGGTATTCCGTAATTTTCATCACATTTCTACCCCCCTTAGTCCCCCCCTTGTAAAGGGGGGAAACAATAAAAATCCA